>JAZRNC010000219.1:0-23605 GCA_045647965.1 Eubacteriales bacterium
CCGAAAGCACAGCTCGCTTACAGTTTTGATATTGCACTACAAGCCGAGTTCACAATGGAAGAAAATATCGCTCTTGCAAGAGAATTCCTGAACAAACATTTCGTAAGCCGCGGAATGATCGTTGACTATGCCATTCACTCACCTGAGAAAAACGGCGGTATCACAAATCCGCACTTTCATGTGATGTGTCCTATACGACCGCTGAATCTCGATGGCACATGGGATGCGAAGCAGAAACGTGAGTATATACTGGATGAGTATGGCAATCGCATCCGTGATGGCAACGGAAACTATGTATTCAACGCCGTACCCACAACCGATTGGGGCAGTCCTGAAACTTTGGAACAATGGCGAAGTGCATGGGCAGATATGTGTAATGCGAAATTTGAGGAAAAACAACTGACTGCATGCATCGACCACCGTAGTTATGAACGGCAAGGTATTGAGCAAATTGCAACTGTTCACGAAGGTCCCGCTGTGCGACAAATGGAATCGAAAGGCATTCTCACTGACAAAGGAGAACTTAATCGACTGATACGACGGCTGAATGATATGCGAAAGAGCATCGCCGTTAAACTCAAAGAACTGTTTACATTACTGAGCGAGATCAAAGAAGAGCTGTCAGCACCGAGAGAACCATTGCTTGCTGACCTTATCATGAACTACTACGATGACAAAAACGCTTCTGCATGGAATCTGTATAAGCGCATCGGCAATCTCAAAGAAATGAGCCAGTGCATCAACTATATCCGCGAGCATGGATTGAATACTGTCACCGATCTCGAAGCGAGAGCATCTGAGCAGCAAACGAAACTTGATTCAAAGGCTGAGATTTGCAAGAACCTCGAATCTCGACTGGAAGAAATTGCCGAATTACTACGACAGGCGCAGCATTATGCCGATACCAAGCCGATTTATGAGGAATGGTACAACATCAAATTCAAAGGACACAAAGATAAATTCAAGACAGAGCATGATACGGAATTGAGGAAATATTACGCCGTTAACCGAAAACTGAAAGAACACTTCACGGACGGAAAGTTGCCGATCAGGAAATGGCAGAATGATGCTGAATCACTCAAAGCTGAATACGAGCAAGCACACACCGAACTTGAAGCAATCCGACGAGACGTGCAGAATCTTCGTCAGATCACCATTATGACGAAATATGCGTCGATAGATAACCGCCAAACTGAACGCAACAAAGCGCAGTTGAGGAATCATGACCGCACGACCAACTCAAAGTAACCACCGAATAACTATCCACAAAACGAATGGAGGAATTGAATGACCGAAGAAAGAACTGAAACTATTGAACTTTACCCCGACTGTGATAAAAATAATCAACCGCCAGCCGATTTCATCGAAGAATGTCGGCTGTACTGGGAGCGAATCCACACTGCGAAAGAAAAAGCAACGCCGACTTACTATGCAATCGACCTTGACGGAACGATGTACTTCTACCACGGTAATACAAGAATTAAAGTAATAGAACACTTTAACGATAACGGCAAGCCGATAGAAGCCCTCGTGGAAGATGTCGTACAATACGCTGCCGCAAACTGAGAATTAACAATATATGTTTGAAATCACCCAACGCTTATGATATAATGTTCACAGCATAAAGTATTGTAAGCGTGGGTTGTTTCAGATCAAGGAGGATTACAAAATGAAACAGCCATACAATACCGCACTTTACATGAGATTAAGCCGTGACGACGAAAATTACGGCGACAGCGTTTCCATTGAGACACAGCGCACGATTTTACAGAACTTCGCAAGAGAAAATGGTTTTACAAATGTATTTGAGTATATCGACGACGGTTGGAGTGGTACGAATTTCGAACGACCGAGTTTCAAGCGCATGATGGACGATGTGGATGCAGGTAAAATCAACTGCATCATCACCAAGGATTTATCGAGATTCGGACGCGAACACGTCATGATGGACTACTATCTCGAATTCGTCTTCCCCGAAAAACACATCCGCTACATCGCTGTTGCGGAGAATGAGGACACTGAAAAAGGTTTGTCAGATTTCGTGCCGTTCAAAAATTTATTCAACGAGTGGTTCGCCAAGGACACAAGTAGAAAAGTCAAGACTGCACTTCATGCCAAATTTGCGGCAGGTGAAAGAATCTGCACCTACGCACCATTGGGTTACAAGAAGCATCCCGAAATTAAAAACGCCATCGTGATCGATGAAGAAACACGATGGATCGTTGAAAAGATATTCAGCCTCGCTGTTCATGGAGCCGGAGCCGCAAAAATTACGAAGGAACTGACACTTGCGAAGGTTCCTACGCCTGGCTGGCTGAACTATCAGCGATATGGGACATTTGCCCACATTTATGAAGGACAGCCCGAATCAAAATACTACGCATGGACGGTGGCACAGGTCAAAAGCATTCTCAAAGACGAAACCTATATCGGCAACAGCATCCACAATAAGCAGACGAACATTTCTTACAAGAACAAGAAAAAAGTCCGAAAGCCGATGGATGAGTGGAATCGTGTGGAGAATACACATAAACCTATCATCTCAAAGAAAATCTTCGATCAAGTGCAGAAGCAGATCGCCACTCGCCGCCGAGAGCAAAAGGACGGAACTACTCA
Organism: Eubacteriales bacterium; assembly: GCA_045647965.1. Lineage (GTDB taxonomy): Bacteria > Bacillota > Clostridia > Oscillospirales > CAG-272 > UMGS1696. The sequence continues at coordinate 2,617 of JAZRNC010000219.1, forward strand.
GATGTTTTCCGGCTTGGTGAAATGTGCCGACTGCGGATGGTCGATGAGATTTGGTACTAACACTCAGGCGAAAAAGCCGTACAGCCACTTCACTTGTAGCAATTACGGTCAGACAGGTCTGAGATGCTCAGCGCACTACATTCGGTACGACACTCTGTACGATTATGTACTTTCTCGAATCCGTCATTGGTCGCAGGAGGCACAGATCAGCGAGGAAAAATTGCTTCAAAAACTGCTCAATGCAGGCGGTAAAGCAAAAGTTGCTGATGTGAAGAAGCAGAAGTCAGAATTGACGAAGCTTGAAAAACGTAAATCCGAGGTTGATAGACTGTTCACGAAGCTTTATGAGGACTGGTCAAGCGAACGGATTACGGAGTACAACTTCGGTATGCTGTCGCAGAAATATCAGACCGAACAGCAGGAGCTTGAAGCGAAGATTACTTGGCTGAAAATGGAGATTGCATCCGAAAAACAGACCGAAGATGACGCTGCTAAGTGGATTGAGTTGATCAGGCGATATGTAAATCCGATGGAACTGAACGCTGAACTGCTGCACACCCTGATTGAAAAGATCGTGATACATGAATCGGTTAAGGGTGAAGACGGGACGAAGGAGCAGGAAGTTGAGATTTACTATCGGTTTATTGGGAAGATTGATTGACAAAGACAAAAACTAAACTTATGCGTTTAATATCCTATTCTTAGGGAACGCGGAAACTCTATGCCGGATATCTCAAAACTACCTGAACTTGCAGAAATTTTCGGTGTAACCATTGATGATATTCTCGGTCATAATAATGCAGTGTTGCAAGATGTTGTTTTTTCGCAATCACCAAATATCAATGAATATTCAGACACAGACATTTCTGATGCAGCGCACCTCTTGAAACCTTCACTGATCGAAGAAGTTCTTAAAAACACAGACTATCATCCACGTGTTCTATCGACATTTCTCCCCTTTTTAAGTGATAAAACTATTGAAGAAATTACAGATGAACATATCAAAAATGGAAAAAGTGTTGCCGTTCTTCTTCCTTTTCTTCATTATGAAAAAATCGAAGAATTGGTGAAAAACGCAACAGAAAACGATGAATCTATTACTCTGTTCGTACCATTCTTAAGAGAATCAACCGTAAAAACTTATGCTTTTAAAGCATTTGAGAGCGGAGGCATAAGTAAAGCATCGGAGTTTTTACCATTTATGAATGAAAAAGATGTGTTAGAGCTTATGCGACTTGCATCACAGACAAATAATTAACTTACAATATAAAATATGACATCGTGAAAGTTCAAATCCGATCACAAAAAGACAAAATATCTTTTTTATAGTCGATAGCCAAAGGACCGCAATTCCAACGAATTGCGGTCTTAATTTTACCATGTAAATAGTCCGATAAATAACAATTTGACAAATTTGAAAGTGCATTATGCAATAAAACAAGTGATATAACCAATATGGATAATCAATTAAAAGAATTATACAAAGAATTGCTTTCAATCAAAATGAATGATGGGAAAACAATATATGATAGGATTACCCCAAGTGATCTATGTTTAGCTGGACATCGTGTGGGAAGATTATATGATGGTTTATTGATCTATGGGCAAGCCATGAATGGTTGGCAAAATGGTGAAAATTTAAGCATAAATGCTTTAATCGATGAGATCGAAGCTGGGGCTTCTGATTATAAAGAACTATATACGATGGTTGATTACAATGGATGGCATGGTTACACAAACGGGAAATCCGCTAAATACCACTACAAAAGATCAAAATTCTGGAAGCTGAACTATTTGGTAATTACCAATGCTCAAGATGCCACTCTCGACAAATTTTATATAGACCAACCAAAAAATGAAGTGGATAGAAAAAATGCATTCGATAATGCATGGTCACAAAAAGTAGCATGGTCAAATTTATTTAAGGTTTCCTATAGCGAAGGTGGGAATCCTGATTCAAAAATCAAAGATGCAATCAGTGAAGTTTCACTAAAAATTATTCTTAGGGAGATCGAACTTTTCCAACCCAACAGGATACTATTTAATACTGGTGAGAACTTTTTTGCAGATGTAGCTTTAAGAAATGAAAACGTTTTTGGAGTACAAAAGAAAACGGGAACGAAGAATATTATGTATACTGGGAAATACAAAGGCGTCTGTGATGTAGTTGTATGTAGACGTCCAGATGTACCAAGGTTACATTATCTTAATAATGACATTTTAATAGAGGCAAATGAAATTTTAGATACATTCAATAACCTAAAGCAAAACTTATAGTTTGTTCGAGCGACAAATTCATATTTATCGCTCGAACAAACTGAAATCAACAAGGGCTGACCGTGTGGTCAGCCCTTTCGCTATTCCTTGCTCACCCCAACACCTAACTCATCACCACTTAAGTTTTCGCTTTCGCCACAGCATCGGGGTGACTACTGATACTGCGGCGTTGGATCTCAAGATTCTGTTCACTCTTCCCTTCTCTGGGTTTGTCTGAACTCTCGATATACACCAAACCCAATCACAACACCAAGTAAATTCAGTATCACATCATCTACATCCAGACTGCCAAGCAGTGTGAAAAGTTGAATAAGCTCGATGCCGATGACTGTGACGAGCGACCACAACACCGTACGGCATAACGTATTCGTTTTACTGAATAATGTCGGAATAAAAAATCCAAGCGGAACGAACATGATGATGTTTCCGAAAAGATTGATAAATGCGTGAACTTTGGCAGAAGAAGAAAGTCTCATCAATTGTTGTGTGAGCGTTCTAAACGGGATTATATTGATCCGTGCCATCAAACTCTCCACGCTGTATTCCGACCGCCAGCCATCGATTCGCTGACCGAACAGAAGCCATAGCATAAGAAGAATATATGCTATGAATGATATCCAAAGACAAATTCTCTTTCCTCTCATTGTTTCTTCTCCCAATATATTAAATATCGATAATGTAGTCCACTGCGAAGCTTTGCATCGGGCAGTTCCGCTTTGATAACTTCGCGAATCTCACCCATCGTATTCAATTGATAGGATGTAACAACACCGACTTGTTCCGAAGTTTTCATCCGATGCCACAGCGAGGATATATAACTTGGAATAACACGGGCCGCCTCCACTACGTAATCTGAAAAGCTCGTCGGGTAAGCAAGTCCAACGACAAGCAATACACCGTTATCTCGAAGGAGTTTTTTTGCCTTTTGTATGGTCGGCAGCAACTCCATATGGTGTAGAGATGCCGAAAAAAGTACCGCATCATAGCACGAAACGGCTTCATACTCTTCAAACGAACGACACGTAAACCGAAGACCCGATATATTACCATAATTTTGTTGTGCAATCTCTATCGCATCAGAATACGCATCGATCGCATCCACGTCTGCGGCAACGTCAGAGAGGAAATAAGCAAGCGTTCCATCTCCACAGCCCACGTCCAATACGCGTGAGTTTTGTTTGATCTTTTTCTTGATCCACGGGTAATACGCTGTATTATGATTCCAATACGGAAGCTTCATCTGCACTCGCCTCTTCCATGCACAAATTCAGATTTTTACGAAAATTTTGCAAGTTTTTTTTAAAAATATCATCTGTATACAGTATAGCATACATCTGTGAACAGATAAAGTATAATAAATTTTTCCATAAAAAAAACCGAAATCAAGTTGAAGGTTTACCTGACTTCAGGGATTTTTCAGTTGTCGTCTGCGCCAATGACCTCAAGCTCATCTTCCGTCGGATAGAACTGTAAGGCATCCTGCACCGTTTTGAACGCGCCTGCTTCGTTCCAACTGTTTGCAATGCGCTGGCCCTTAGCGGTGAGTACAGGATACTGCACCCATGTCTGATGATGCGTGTAGTTGATCCACGCATTTACAATATAGCCGTCTATCATTTCCTGTATCGTATAGGAGACGTAACCACGGTGGTTTTCCCCCTCTCGTGGGAGAGAAAATTCCGCGAAAATATCCGTTGTGACCGAGTCGCCAAAGAAGAAACTGTTTTGTGTGTAGGTTTCTTCATCGAGTCTAACGTACGGTGCGGTATATGTTGTGCCGTCGTTATCGTACAGAATGCGTCCGCTGCACTCGCTCGCTTTTCCCCAGCCATTTGTTTTGCTTTGGTATGCGGGCCAGAGTTGAATGGATTCCGTACCGAAATATCCGGGATTTGACACCCAACAAAAGTGATGGATGATCTTCCATTGTTCCCTCTCCGTGGGAAGTTCCACCCCAATACCGGTTATGACAAGTTCCTTTACGTCATACTGCGTAGTAATGTAATATCCCGGCTCTTGCAGGGTGAAGATAGGAGATTCCCGATATTCTGTCACCGTGCGCCCTTTATTAAAGGGAAATTCTGTGACGTCTACGGCTACTCTCGTTGCCCCTTTGCACGCAAGGATATCTTCATCGGTCAGATCGTCGAGAATCTCTTTGGGGAAACCAAGGTTGATGAGGTGTTCTTTGGTCTGTACGATCTCTGCATCCTGCGTGATCTGTTGTTCCTGCCAATCCATGCGGTACGTACCTCCAAAAAGATAAGCGCACACAAGTCCAACGGCAAGAATCAGAACAATAATACCCGTCACTACAATATCTGAGACACGGACAGGGGCAGGTTCGATCATATATCCTGCCTCATCCATTTCACCAGCCAGCTTCCACAAACTACGGATAGCAAGAATGTAAATAACGAGAACGATTCCCACACCGATGATGCCGATATTGATAACAAAAGCATAAGGAATCACAAGAAGGAACCATACAATCAGCCCTACTGCCCCTCCTGCGTGTTCTTCCAGTCCACTTTTACGTTGTACTGCTTTGATACCCTGCCACAGACACACAAAAAGGGCAAACTGCAAAATCAGATTGATAATCGTACACCAAATCGCCCATCCAGATTCGTAGAACGCTTGTTGATAAATGGTTGCGTTCAGAACGATAGTCGGAAAAAAGTACAAACATCGAATGACTGTTATGACATAACAGCTGCGAAGCCAAACATTTTCCCTTCTCATCACGCGGAAACCGAGTAGCATCAGTATCATTCCAATCGTCGGAAGTATGTAATTAAGGCACCAGAAATTAAGCGTCAGAGACGAAAGCGCTAATCCAAGCAATACTTGATGCATTGACTTTTTCCATGGAGTAACCACGGAAACAATATCCTCGGGCGGCAGATCAGATACATCGGAATGTAATAGGGTTTCAAAATCCCGTTCGTCAAATTTCATCTCCGTCACCTCCCATCCATCCTCGCAATTTCTTTTTGATTCGATAAAGTTTCCCCTCCACAGAACGAACAGTCATTCCCATTTCGACGGCTATTTTCTCTGTGGATTGCAAGTAATAATATTTTCGATAAATAAGCTGTTTATCTTTTTGTGAGAGCTTTTCAAGTGCACGTTGAAGTTCCCGACGCCGTTCCTCCCGAAGCAAGATCTCCTCAGGGGGGGGATCAGAGGAACACATCGTATCCTCAATTCCCTCCGTTTGATGACGATTCTTTTGACGTCGAATATTCAGGGCGGTATTTCGAGTGATCGCCGTCACCCACGCCGCAAGTGATCCTTTTGTTTCATCGTATGAGTCAAATTTTTGCCAGATCCGCATCGTCGCCTCCGACAAACAATCTTCGACATCCTGCTCATCGGTCAGAATCGGACGAGCAATATATCGCATCAGCGGTCCGTAATGGCGAAGTAGCTCTTCCATCCCCTCTTCGTCGGCCAAGCGCAGTAACTTTGCAATATCGTTTATGACGCTCCCTCCTCTCACAGTCTATTTACTTTATTATACAACGAAAACCGAATTATCCCACGCAAATTTTAGGATTTTTTTATTTTTTAATTCCAAACTTTATACCGTTAGGGATTTAATGACTCACCCATTATTCATCCACCAAAACGGCAGTAAAAAAGTCATCGAAACTGCTCCGATGACTTTTTTATATGTAATTTATCTGATACCGTAGTTTTCGATGACGTAATCCATATCCTTGTCACCTCTACCGGAGAGGTTGATAAGGATGGAGCCGTGTTCCATCGTCTTTGCAAGCTTCATACCATAAGCGACAGCGTGCGCACTTTCGATAGCGGGAATAATACCTTCAAGACGGGAGAGTCTGAAGAAAGCATCAATTGTTTCCTCGTCATCAATAACGTCATACTTAACTCTGCCGATCTCCTGAAGGAATGCGTGTTCAGGACCGGAGGAGGGATAGTCAAGACCACTTGCTACGGAATATACGGGAGCGGGTTCGCCGTTCTCATCCTTCAGCATAATGCTGTTAAAGCCATGCATAATGCCTTCTGTACCGTATTTGAGACTTGCTGCGTGGTCACCGAGCTTCGGACCACGTCCGAGCGGTTCAATGCCGTAAATGTCCACAGGATCGTTGAGGAAGCCAGCAAACAGACCTGCAGCGTTCGATCCACCACCAACACATGCAACGATAGCGTTCGGAAGGTGCCCTGTCATATCGATGAACTGTTCTCTCGCTTCAATACCAACTACACTCTGGAAATCACGAACCATCATCGGGAACGGATGAGGACCGAGAACGGAACCGATACAATAAATGGAGTCCTTATATTCTTTGCTGTACGCATCAAAAGCAGCATCTACGGCTTCTTTCAGTGTCTGGAGACCGTGGGTAACTTCCACAACGTTCGCACCGAGGATCTTCATTCTTGCAACGTTCGGAGCCTGCTTTTTAATATCGACCGTACCCATATAAATATCGCATTCAAGACCGAAATATGCAGCCGCGGTAGCAAGAGCTACACCATGCTGACCGGCACCGGTTTCAGCGATAACTTTCTTTTTACCCATGTATTTTGCAAGAAGTGCTTCACCCATACAGTGGTTAAGCTTGTGAGCACCGGAGTGGTTCAAGTCTTCTCTCTTTGCGTAAAGCTGAACCTTTCCGCCAAGAGCGTCTGACAGTCTTTCCAGATGCGATACGGGGGTCGGTCTTCCCTGGAATTCTTTACGAATTCTTCTGAGCTCCGCAATGAATTTACGTGACTGACAAATGGAGAAATACGCTTCCGTGATTTCTGCCATAGCTGCCTTTAATTTGTCATCAATATATACTCCACCGTATTTTCCAAAAAATCCATCCTTATTCGGATAGTTATTAAAATAAGTATCAAAATCAACGCCGTTTAATTTCATATCGTTCTCCTGAAAATTTATTATAAATTTTTGATTATACTAAAAAGTTATAAATTTTTGATTATACTAAAAAGCTACGTTTCGGGTGGCAAGTGTGCCTGTAAAACAAAAATACCCCGACAGACCCATAGTCTGTCAAGGGCGAATAAAAACTTTATCCGTGGTGCCACCTTGATTCGCGAACTTGTCGCGCACTCCTAAAAAGATACCAGCATATCCCCGACAACTAACGTATGTCCGCCCTACGTTGCAGAATACTGAGATAGAATCTACCTGTTGACTGCACCCTCAGCGGTCCATTTGTCGATCTGTTTCTCATCCGATTCGCAGCAACACGGACTCTCTGTACAGGCATTATCGACTTTATCTCCGCCTCAACGGTTTAATATATTTTTTCTTATTATAACACATTGCTCGTTCGTTGTCAACAATTTTTGAACATTTTTTGGTGTAGTTTTTTCCTTTCGAGTATTTACTTATCTCCACAATAATGATACAATAATTTCAACCCATTCAGACAAAATACTTGAATACATTCTCCGCACGGGACTTGATTTTACAGACGATTTTTGTTATAATGTTCTACACTACAAAAAATAAGGAAGAATTATGGAAAAACTCATACTTAACGATATTCCACTTGGAAAATACCGCCACTACAAAGGGAACGAATACGAAGTGATCGCTCACGCCAGACATTCCGAAACATTAGAGCCGATGGTTGTGTACCGTGCGCTTTACGGAGACGGCGGCGTATGGGTAAGACCTGCTTCTATGTGGCTTGAAAAAATCACAGACAACACAACAAGATTTACGTATATTGGGGACGAAAAATGATTCAAAAAGAAATAAATGAAATAAGACGCCGACTTTCACCGGACAAAAACAATATTGCCAAAATCTACGGCTGTTACGTCAACACAAGCGGAAAAATTATCGCAAAGTTTGAAGATTCGTTTGGCTTGATGCCGGAACTCGAAACCGACAAGTACATGGGAATTCTTCGCCGTGTACTCCGAGGCGGCATTGGCAGAAATCTCATCGATATTCCCTTCTCTATCGAACAAGTAACGAAGAGTGAGGAACATCAACTCCTCTCCGACCTTAGAAGATGCGAACTGAAAGATGAATCGTTCCGCGATTCCTTCTACAACAGAGTCATCGCCGCCGCACCGATCACCGATCAGAATTATCTCATTCTCCTTGCATACGATTCCTATGACGTGATACGGAAAAGCAAAAGCGGTGATTTTGCCGACGCAGACTCCCCATCGGATTCTGTTTTCAACTACATACTTTGCGCGATCTGCCCCGTAAAAGACGGAAAGAGCGAACTCGGATATTATTCAGGCAAAAACGAATTCCATGGATATTCCCCGGAACAGATCGTAACAACTCCTGCGTACGGTCTTATGTTTCCTGCTTTTGACGGACGCTCCACTAACATTTACAACGCCCTCTTCTACACACGCAGTGTTGCGGAAATGCCGGAAAATCTACTGAAATCTCTGTTCAACACGGAAATTCCAATGTCTGCCGTCGAGCAAAACAATACATTCAAAAGCGTTCTTGCAGAAACACTTGAGGATGACTGTTCCTTCGAAGTCGTACAGAATATTCACGAACAGATTCGTGAGAAAATGGAAATCCACAAGGAAGCCAAAATTCCAGAAACTCTTGAATTTACCGCGCGTGAAATTGGAGATATCCTTGAGGCAAGCGGAATTTCAAGTGAAAAATCCCACGATTTTCAAGTAAAATGCGAAAAAGAATTCGGAGGCGGCGCTTCGCTCAATCCGCTCAACATCATCAACAGCAAAAAATTCGAACTCGTCACTCCTCAGATAAAGATCTCGGTTACACCCGAATACAGCCATATGGTGGAAACACGCGTGATTGACGGTAAAAAATACATTCTCATTCCCGCCGGTGAAGGCGTCGAAGTAAACGGACTGAATATCAACATAAGCGAAGAGTAACATAAAAACGGTGGAGCAACACACTCCACCGTTTTTTCTTTTTTTATTTCCATTCAATGAACGAATAACTGTCGAGTATTTGAAAATACTTCGAAAGTCTTTCGTAGAGAGGATGTGATTTTTCTCCGAATTTTTCTTCAACAAGCGGACCGATATCCATAATGGACTTTTCACCGTCGATAATCGGCCAAAGAAAACTGCCGATCTCATCGAGATGAATATAACTGATCTTTGGCTTTTTAAGAAGCTTCTGCGCTACCCGATTGAAGATACCTTTGTTTTCGATTTCAAGGGTAACATTACCGCTTTCATCGGCAGACCATCCAATATGTGCAGGTCGCATCGGCTTCTTTTCAAGATAATTTTCGGATTTTTTCTGTTTTTTACTCATTATTTACTACGCTTTTTCCAAACAGAGAACTTCAGAACTGTAAGAATAATAAGAGCAAACAGAACAATACCGCCGATATTCATAACGATGGACGGAATACCAAGTGCAGAAGAAAGATCGAGAACAGAGTCAAGACCAACTACAGCAAGAAGAGCAAGAAGAATACCAACGAGACCTTCGCCGGCAATCATACCGGAGCAGAAAAGAATACCGTCGTTTACGATTTCTTTCTTTTCCTCTTCTTCACGGTTCATCTTATCAAGAGCAAGACGAATCAGACCGCCTACCATAATACAAGCGTTAAGCTGAACGGGGAGATATACACCGATTGCGAAAGGAAGAACCGGAATTCCGATGAGTTCAACTACGATAGCAATGAATACACCAACGAATACAAGAGTCCACGGGAGGTTACCTTCCATAACGCCTTCGATGATGAGCTTCATAAGAGTAGCCTGCGGTGCGCCGAGCTGTTCGGAACCGAAGCCCCATGCGCTGTCGAGGAGGTAAAGAGTACCGCCAATAGCAAACGCTGCCGCAACAACACCAATGATTTCACCATACTGCTGTTTCTTCGGTGTTGCACCGAGAAGATAACCGGTCTTGAGGTCCTGAGATGTATCACCGGCAATAGCGGATACGATACAAATGATAGAACCGATAGAAATCGCGCTGATCATTCCGGCAACGCCGCCCGTGCCGGTAACCTTAAGAATTACTGTAGTAATAAGAAGTGTTGCGATAGCCATACCGGATACGGGGTTGTTACTGCTTCCAACGAGACCTACCATACGGGAAGATACAGTAGCAAAGAAGAAGCCGAATACAACAACGATAGCTGCACCGAGAAGGCTTACGGGAATTGCGGGAACGAGCCAAACGAGAAGAGTGAGAACGATGATTGCACCGATCACGATCTTCATGCTAATATCCTGAGCAGTACGTGCGTTGCTTTCGTTCTTCGCACCGGAGATACTCTTGATTGCATCACGGAATGTACGAACGATAAGCGGAAGAGACTTAATAAGACTGATAATACCGCCGGCTGCCAAAGCACCTGCACCGATATAACGGATGTAGGAACTCCAGATAGCACTCGCACCACCGGACGCAAACATTTCACTGATGGGAGCTGTACCGGGATACAGAACGATATCCGCACCGAAAAGAACGATGAGCGGAATGATAACGAGCCAAGAAAGCACGCCGCCTGCAAACATAAAGGAAGCAATTCTTGCACCGCAGATGTAACCAACGCTCATAACAGCGGGATAAATCTGGGTTCCGATTTCTCCTGCAAATCCTTTCACGCGGAAAGAAACTTCACCGGAAACAAGCTTGAGACCGTCGATGATGAACTTAAATGCAGCTGCAAATCCCATACCGGCAAATACCGTTGACGCGTTAGCCCCGCCCTTTTCTCCGGCAAGAAGAACCTCTGCACAAGCCGTTCCTTCCGGGTAAGGAAGAACGCCGTGTTCTTTTACGATCAAAGCATTACGAAGGGGAACCATAAAAAATACACCGAGAAGACCACCGAGAAGTGCAATAAGGGTGATCTCAACGATACCGGGTTTGTCCATCTTTCCTTCTGCTGCCCAAAGGAACAGCGCAGGAAGAGTAAAGATCGCGCCGGCAGCAAGGGATTCACCTGCTGAACCTACGGTCTGAACGATATTACTCTCGAGGATGGAGTTTCTCCGCATAATAATACGGATAACACCCATCGCAATAACTGCTGCGGGGATTGATGCAGAAACGGTCATACCAACGCGAAGTCCAAGGTATGCGTTTGCTGCGCCGAATACTACTGAAAGAAGGATACCCATAAGAATTGAGGTAAGCGTAATCTCAGGGGTTACCTTTTCAGCCGGAATATACGGCTTGAAGTCATTCTGATTATTCATTTTTTCTCCATTCCGTCGCATATAACGACTAATTTATTCAAAGTATTATATCATAAACAAATGACGATTGCAATATCATTCCCTCATTTTCGTGGAATAAAATTTAAAAGAAGGAATAATTTCATAGAATAATCCCTTCTTTTACGATTTTTATCTAACTTTTACGATTTTTATCAAATATTATTTCATTTTCCGCAGAAGTGTCTTTAAAAGTTCGTACGTATTCTCCGCAGAAGAAATGGAGAGTCGTTCGCGCGGTGTGTGAATATCCATATTCAGGGTGCCAAGCGCGATACAGTCCAGTCCTTCCAAGCTTGCCGCAAACAAGCCGCATTCAAGACCGGCGTGGATGGCAACGACGGATGCCTCTGTTCCAAACATCTCGCGATACGTTTCCACGTAGAGAGGCTGAAGTTTCGATTCTGCACAGTATTCCCACGGTGGATAATGTCCGCCGACTTCAATAGTACACGGATATGCGGAGAAGAATACATACAGTCTTTTTTCGAGATATCTGAGCGCAGACTGTTTGTTACTTCTGAGCGTGAAGAGCATCGTGATGTTCTGTTCCGTGGTTTTTAAAATACCAAGATTGAGAGAGGTTTCTACAAGACCATCAATGCTTACACTCATATCCATTACGCCGTTCGGCACGGAAACAAGCACGCGCATCGTAAAGTCTTTGGCTTCCTCTGACATACAATCGTATTCATCAACTTCCCCTTCATCAACAAAATAGGAAAATCCGGGTTCTCTGTCCGAAATTTCACTCTTGATCTCCTCAAGCAGATCCGAAAAATAATCCGTGGATACAGATTTATCTACCACAAGCTCGAGAACGGAAGAGGTGGGAATAGCGTTCCCCTTTTCACCGCCGGACACGGAAAGTAATTCATACGAAAGAGTATCATTGAGTACGGCAAGAACTCGTCCCAGAAGAATGGAAGCATTAACGTGTCCACGATGAATTTCCACGCCCGAATGTCCGCCTTCCAAGCCTCTTATTGAAACTGTCACTTTTTTGCCGGAAACTTTCTTTCTGGTATACGGCATTTTCACGAAGAAATCACTACCGCCTGCGCACGAAACGGTAAGTGTGGTCGGATCTTCCGCATCAAGATTCAGCATACGGCGTCCGCGAAGAAGGCTCATATCGAGTGCTTTTGCACCATCCATACCGATCTCTTCATCCGTCGTAAAAACGGCTTCAATCGGCGGATGCTGAACGTCGTCGCTGTCAAGAATTGCAAGTGTCATCGCAACTGCAATTCCATTATCCGCGCCAAGTGTCGTCCCTTTTGCTTTCAACCAATCACCGTCAACGTACAGCTCCAGTCCATCCTTTTCAAAGTCTATCTCCACACCATCATCCTTCTGGCAAACCATATCGAGATGTCCCTGAAGAATAACCGGCAGCGAATCTTCGTATCCGGCCGTACCGTTTTTATAAATCACAACATTATTGGCAGAGTCTCGATGATAACGAAGCCCCCTTGCTTTTGCAAACTCCTCACAGTATGCGCTGATTCCATCCATATTACCGGAACCACGCGGAATACGACTGATTTCGCAAAAATATTCAAAAACCTTTACGGGTTCGAGTTTTTTTATTTGTTCCATAATTTTTCAGTGCCCTCCGAAAAAACATTCTTTTTGATTATATCATATTTTATGCAGTATTTCAATAAAAAATCGCTACTTTATCCCCTAAAAAATCGAAAACATCATTTTTATATAAAAACGTGTCGACTATCCTCGCGATTTTCATAAAAAGACTACCTTGCTACCCAGGTAGAAATATGGTATAATAGATGAAGGAATCAAACAAGGAAGGATTATTATGGAATCAAACGGCGATAAGAGAAGAAAAAATATCGTTTTACAACTAAAGAGAGCATCTGCCCCGCTGTCCGGTCAACTCCTTGGCAAGATGTGTGGTGTCAGCAGGCAAATCATCGTGCAGGATATTGCAATTCTCCGAAAAGAAGGATACAACATCCTCTCCACGACGAGGGGGTACTGTTTTGATGTAACAAAACGCGTATCGAGAACTGTAAAAGTCCGCCATACAAACGAAGAAACCGAAAACGAACTTTTGACAATTGTCGAACTTGGTGGAAAAGTGCTGAACGTATCGGTAAACCATCGCATTTACGGGAAACTCACCGCGGCACTGAACATTCAAACGCTGGAAGATGTTCAGATTTTTATGAAAAACATTCGTGAAGGAAAATCCACTCCTCTGATGAACATCACCTCCGGCTATCACTTCCACTGTATCGAAGCCGATTCTGTAGATACCCTTGACAAAATAGAGACGGCGCTAAGAGAAAATCATTACCTCACGGAAGTTCTGCCATACGAAAAAGACACGTTATAACACTTATCCATCGACATTGGTAAGGGTTCATTATACCAAAAAGCAGCTTAATTCGAAAGAAAATCAAGCTGCTTTTTTCTTATTTATTCACTATATTTTTTTCACACTAAGCCTATTGACTTTTTTAAAAATTTGTGGTATAACATAAAAAAATCAGGAGGTGGTTTCAATATGCATATTCTAAAAAACAAAGAAGTAAGCATTTCCTTCAATGATCGTGGTGAAGTTTTTTCTATCAAAAATATTTTAAGTGATCGTGAACTTATGACTGGGTCCTCCTATCCGTTTGAAGTATGGACCGATGTATACGGATTTCTCGACCAAGACCCCAAAGAGCCGGACGAGTTTTTCAGACGCAAACTCGCATTTGATTTTACAGGATGCGAAGTGTCCGAAAACAACATGACTCTTACCTATTCGTGTGATGAAGCGTTTGTAACGATCGGCGTAAAGATTACGGGATATGAGATCGGCTTTACGATGGAGCTTGAGAAGAAAGTACCGTCCGAAAACGTATTTCTTCCCGTATTCCCAAAAATAGACGGCATCGACATGGATGAGGAAAAAGGCGCTAAGATGCTCGTTATGAACAAGGCGGGATATGTTGATAAGTGCTGGATAAGCCGCGGTGGATTTTACGGAAACACAAGACAACACAGTGCCCAGTTCGGTTGTCTTTTTGACGAAAGTACTTGTTTTGGTTTTCTCATCAAGGACCTTAAGTTCAGAGGCAAGGATATTTCCTACCAAAAGCCCTGCTTTGAGATCCGCTGGGTAAGCGAAGATCGTTTGGGCGAGGGAGAAACACTTGTACTTCCGGAAACTTCATTCCTCGTATACAAAGGAAGCTGGCTAAAAACCGCAGAAGAATACGGCGATTGGTTCCGTGAAAACGCAAATCCTGACCCTGTAGCCGATAGTATTATAGATGATTCTGTAAACTATCAGCCCGGTATGACCAAACGCTTACCCGGAGAACATGTTGCATCTTTTGGTGGATGGCCGGCATTTAATACCTTTGACGACCTGTATGAAGCACATGTTTATTGGCCGGCTGACAAAATTGAATATTCATTCTTCTGTCAGAGATCTGCTGATTCACCGCATCGTGTTCAAAATTTCGATGGTGTATGGCGCAGAGCTACTGATGGTTGGAACCAAATACGTTCCGACCTGGGTGGAGTAGAGGCAATGCGTCGCGGAATCGCAAAGCTTCATAAAATGGAGAAGCACATAACTTTCTATATTGAAGGATGGCTTGTTCCAATGGAGAGCGATTTGTATATACATAAACCCGAGGCAATAACCTGGTTGATCTTAGACTCCAAGCAAAATCGAATGACTATATATGGAAATGAATACTATTTCCACCAGTGCTCCGGAACCGGATGGGCGGATCACGTGGCAGAAATGGTCGCCCGCCTTATCCGTGAAACAGACTGTGACGGGGTACGCCTGGACAGTTTGGGGGCGCGATTTGTACCATGCTATAACAAGAACCACCATCATGAGTCACCGTATGATTACAACAAGTGGATGTTTGAACTCCTTGAAAAAGTATCAAAAGCTGCTCGTGCTGTGAAGCCTGACATCATTCTTTCAACCGAGCATCCGGTGGACTATTTTGCTGTTCATTTTAACGAAGCTGAGCACAATTATGGTGTTCAAGAGGGCCCTGCTCCGCTTACAGTTGCATTACCGCATTACAGAATCGTTGACTTGAAGGGAGACATTCTCGGACAGCTTACTTCTTTGTTCCCCAAAGGTAATCATCATTATATCCCATGGATCGAAGCTCACCGTTCAGTACACAACATCTACCAGCGCGGTAAAA
This sequence comes from Eubacteriales bacterium, assembly GCA_045647965.1. GTDB lineage: Bacteria > Bacillota > Clostridia > Oscillospirales > CAG-272 > UMGS1696. The sequence continues at coordinate 18,291 of JAZRNC010000219.1, forward strand.
TACGTGAGGATGCCAAAACCGACACAGAAGGCTCAGTTTGCCGCAGACTCAGCCTTGATGGTGAGGATCTACTCATATTTGTTCGTCCCGATGCAGAAAAGTTCATAAACTCGAAGAAAAATGAAGAGCTAAACCAAAATACAATTACATCGGTAGATTTCCCTCTTGACTACATACCGCAGGAAGCATATGAACTTGATCTGATCAAGGGAACAACAGAAAGTCTCCGCTGCTACTATGACGGAAAGGAACTTCATACAAATATCTCTTCGCCACTGTCTTTGATATATATCAGACGTGATGTAGGAGGCGTACTTCTTAACGTAAGTGTTGAGAAAACAGATGAATGTGAGTATGAATTTACCGTAACCACACCGTCAAAAAATGTAACAGAACCAATTCCGGCAATCATAACGATCAAAGAGCTCTGTTATTACGAAGGCTATGATGCCATCGAATGCACAGTACCCGGAAAAGTAAAAGTAAAGTTCCCGAGAGAATGTGTAACCGGAAAGTACCGCGCGCTGTTTAGCGGCGAAGGAATCACAACTGCGATGAAAATCGTAAGTCATGAAAAACCCGCGTTAGATGAGCCGGATAATTCCAATGGAAGTGGATCGGTAACACTTACAGTTGAAAACATCGGCCATGACGAATACGAATTCAACGCGGAATTTACAGACAAGACAGTATGCAAAACGGTTCCCGGAAAACTTCGTATTAACGGACTCATTGAGTATGAGGGATATAATAATATTGATATGACAGTTCCCGGAAAGCTTAAAGTAAAGTTCCCGGATGCACTGGTAGCCGGAAACTATAAAGCAATTTTATCCGGCGAAAGAATAGAGGAAGCATCTGTAATGGTTATACACAAGGGCGGCGGAAACAACTCCGACGGTACCTGATAATAAACATTATACAAAGAAGCAGCTTGATTCGAAAGCAATTCAAGCTGCTTCTTTTGTTAATTATTCATTATTTATTTTGCACTAATCCTATTGACTTTTTAAAATTTTTGTGGTATAACAGAGAAAAATCAGGAGGTGGTTTCAATATGCATATTCTAAAAAACAAAGAAGTAAGCATTTCCTTCAATGATCGTGGTGAAGTTTTTTCTATCAAAAATATTTTAAGTGATCGTGAGCTTATGATTGGGTCCTCCTATCCGTTTGAAGTATGGACCGATGTATACGGATTTCTTGATCAAGACCCCAAAGAACCGGACGAGTTTTTCAGACGTAAACTCGCATTTGATTTTACAGGATGTGAAGTTTCCGAAAACAACATGGCTCTTACCTATTCGTGTGATGAAGCGCTTGTAACGATCGGCGTAAAGATTACGGGATATGAGATCGGCTTTACGATGGAGCTCAAGAAAAAAGTACCGTCCGAAAACGTATTTCTTCCCGTATTCCCGAAAATAGACGGCATCGACATGGATGAGGAAAAAGGCGCAAAGATGCTCGTTATGAGCAAGGCGGGATATGTTGATAAGTGTTGGTCTGCAAGAGGCGGTTTTTACGGAAACTCAAGACAGATGAGCGCACAATTCGGATGCTTATTTGACGACTCTACCTGCTTCGGCATTCTTATAAAGGACCAAAAATTCAGAGGCAAGGACATTTCCTACCAAAAGCCCTGCTTTGAGATCCGTTGGGTAAGCGAAGACCGTTTGGGCGAAGGTGAAACCCTTGTACTTCCGGAGACTTCATTCCTCGTATACAGCGGAAGCTGGTTTACCACAGCAGAAGCTTACGGCGATTGGTTCCGTGCTACCACCAATCCCGATCCCGTTCCGAAATGGGTAATGGAAGACTCCACATATAACGCCGCTTTTTTTTCGAGCGGCTCTTACAAGGATATGTGGCATATGTATATAACCGATCCTGTTACCTCTCGAGAACTGGCATGTTTCTGCCGAAGATCCGGTCAAACCTCAGATGTAACCGATGGAATCCATCTTCCATGCGGGTATTTAAGTAAAGACGGGGTTTGGAAGCGTCATACTGACGGATGGAATGAAATTCGTGAGGACCTTGGCGGTGCGGAAGCAATGAGACAAGGCATCGAAAAGATCCACAAAATGGGTCAGCACTTTACATTGTATGTTGAATTTTACATCGTTCCTATGGAAAGTGAACTTTACGAACATAAGCCGGAAGCAATATACTGGACTACATACGACTCAAAACACCAACGAATGACTATTTATCAGAATGAATATTATTTCCATATGTGTCCCGGAACCGGTTGGGCAGATCATATGGCTGAAATGGTCGCTCGTCTTATCCGTGAAACAGGCTGTGACGGGGTACGCCTTGATAGCTGCGGTTCACGTTTTGCACCGTGTTACAGTAAGCATCACCCTCACGAGTCACCCTATGACTACAACAAGTGGACATATGATCTTATTGAGAAAGTTGCGAAAGCTGCGCGCGCCGTAAATCCCGATATTCATCTTTCTACTGAGCATCCAGTCGATTATTTTGCCATTCATTTAAACAGTGCGCTTTATAACTATGGCTTAAAAGAAGGCCCTGCACCCCTTTCTGTTGCCCTGCCTCATTATCGACTGATTTCCACAAACGGCGGTTCTGTAGCTCAAGCCGCAAATGTACTCCCAAGCAGTTCGTCACTCTATACTCCGTGGATCGAAGCCCGGCAATCCGTTGAGCATATCTTCCACTACGGAAAGCTGCTTGACGATATAAAACCTCAAGGCGATGATGAAATTTGCCGTCATCTCAGCTTAGATGGTGAGGACCTCATCATTTTTATTAAACCGGATATGGATGAAAGAACACCGGGTGAGCCATATCTTCCTAAAAATCAGAAGAATTTCATATCATCGATCGTTTGTCCTCTTGACTATATCCCCAAAGAAGCGTTTAAGATTAACGCGATCGACGGCTCTGTTTCGAAAACCACTTGCTATTATGACGGTCAAGTTTTACGTATTGAAAACAATTCTCCGTTTGCTCTTTTCCTTATTCGTCGTGACGTCGGAGACGCCATTTTGAATATTGAAGCGAAGAATATTTCCGACAAAGAGATTGAGCTTTCAATTGATACTCCATCCAATACCGTCTCTTCCCCCATCCCCGCTAAGATCAATATACCCGGATTATTTGAATACGAAGGTTTTGACGGTATAGATATTACAGTTCCTGGAAAAGTAACCGTAAAGTTCCCCGATAACTGTTTAAACGGAAAATACCGCGTAAACTTCAGCGGTGATGGTATCGTTTCTGCACTGAAGATCGTTGATGTCGGAACGACGATCGATAACAGTCAAAATACCGAAAATTACGAGGGATAACTTAGCATTTAAATTAGTGTCCCGTGGTTAAGACACAAAAAAACTGATCCTGCAGCAACGGGATCAGTTTTTTTATAATTTAATTTATTCAAACAAGGGAGTTGAGAAGTATCTCTCAGCAGTATCGGGAAGAACGGTAACAACGGTTTTTCCTTTGCCGAGGACTTTCGCAAGCTTGATCGCGGCGGCAACGTTTGTACCGCTGCTGATTCCGCACATAATGCCTTCCTTCGAAGCCAATTCTTTTGCCGTAAGGATCGCTTCTTCATCGTTGACAATGCAGATGTCGTCGTAGATTTCACAGTTAAGGATCGGAGGGATAAGACCGTCACCAATACCCATCTGAATATGCGTCCCGATGGAACCGCCCGACAGAATTGCCGCGTGTTCGGGTTCGACCGCCCAAATCGTCATATCGGGATTAGCCGCTTTCAGTGTTTCACCAATACCGGTGATCGTGCCGCCCGTACCGATACCCGAACAGAATCCGTGGATCGGTTTACCGGTTTGCTCGAGAATTTCCTTTCCCGTCTGTCTGCGCTGAATCTCGACATTGGCAGGATTTTCAAACTGCTGAGGAACAAAAACGTTCGGGTCACTGTCCCGCATCTCCAGAGCAAGTTCGAGGCATTTTTCAATACACTCACCGATATTTCCTGCGTCATGAACAAGAATTACTTCTGCGCCATAATGATTAACAAGTTTTCGTCTTTCTTCGCTTACAGAGTCTGGCATGATGATCTTTGTTTTATAACCGCGTACCGCCCCAACAAGCGCAAGACCGATTCCCTGATTTCCGCTCGTCGGTTCCACGATGATGGTATCTTTATGGATCAGACCTCTCTCTTCCGCGTCACAAATCATATTATACGCGGTACGAGTCTTGATCGATCCTCCGACGTTCAGTCCTTCAAATTTCACAAGAATTTCCGCGCCGTCCGGAGGAGCCATATGCGTGAGTCGGATAATGGGAGTATTCCCCATCGCTTCAAGAATATTATTGCAAATCATATTATATAAATCCTAACTTGATGTTCAAAAACCGTATGGTCATTTTTGTTAATGCCGTTATGCGACATCATTTTACAGTATATCATAGCACAGCCATTATTGCAATAGATTTTTTCCATTTCCCGAAAAGTTTTTCGTCATTCCATCGTTCACACATCTATTATATTCGCTTTTTTCCGCTTTGTCTCTTGACTTTTTCCAATACACATGATATAATAAAGTGATACGATGAATTTGTGTAAGTAGCCGTTATATCCTATCTATCAGAGACGGACGACGTTGGCTGTGAGCGTCCGAGATAGCATACCGTGTGAATTTCAGCAAAGGAGTATCCCGCGAAGTTCGTTCAACTACGATATAAGCGGGGTGTTATTGCTCACGCCAAAAGCAGCCAAAAGTGCAGAATGATTTTCTGAAATAGGGTGGTACCGCGGGTCAACAGCTCGTCCCTTTCCGGGACTCGGCTGTTTTTTTATTTTGTAATATTTCAAGAAAGGAATTTAAATATGGCAGACAAAACAACGGATGTAAAATCCTCATTCCTCCAAACTCTCCAAGGTGTAACTTCCGTCGATGAACTCGAAAAACTCAGAGTGGAATACACGGGTAAAAAAGGTTACGTTACCGAACTTCTGAAAGAAATGAAAAATCTTTCCGTGGAAGAAAAGAAAACGTTCGGTCAGGCAGTTAACGTACTCAAAGATGAAATAAACGATCTGATTTCGGCAAAAAGAGAAGAACTCAGACTGAAAGAGATCGAACTTGAAAACAATCGTATGCCCGAGTTTGATATCTCCCTCCCTGCAAATTTGTCGCGCGGTTCTTATCATCCGATCACGCTCGTTCAGCGTCAGTGTGAAGAGATCTTCAAATCCATGGGATTCACCGTAGAAGATTACAGCGAAATCGTAACTGACTACGAATGTTTTGAATCCCTGAACATTCCGAAAAATCACCCTGCTCGTGATATGCAGGATACCTA
>JAZRNC010000220.1:0-9344 GCA_045647965.1 Eubacteriales bacterium
GTCTCTGAATCGGCAGCCCTTGTTCCGCGCTCGAAAACGGGATATGTTAACGCCGTTCTCCGTACGTTTTTGCGTGAAGGAAAGCGGTATACATTGCCCGAGCGGATGACTGAGCCGATGCGGTATCTCTCTGTGCGGTATTCGATCCCCGAACCCCTTGTGCGAGTGTTTGGTGCATCGTTCGAGGGAGAGGAACTTGAACAGTTACTTGCCTCTCTTGACCGTGAGCCGCATATCGGACTTCGTGTCAACACGCTTTTGCACACTGCGGAGGAAGCGGCCGCAATGCTTGACGGAGCGAAGGTATCGAAGATAGCACCCGATGTGATTCTCGTCGATTCTCTCGGTGAGGATGCCATGCTCGGGATTGGCCGCGGGGACTGGTTTGTGCAGGATGAGGCTTCACGGATCGCATCGGCGGCAGTCGGCGCACTTCCGGGGGAAGTTGTCGTGGATACCTGCGCTTGTCCCGGTGGAAAAAGCTTTTCGATGGCGCTCGATATGAAAAATGATGGGCGGATATATTCCTTTGACCTTCACAAAAACAAACTGTCCCTCGTGGTATCCGGTGCGGAGAAACTCGGTGTTTCTATCATCGAAACCGAGGCGAGGGATGCGAGAATGCCGCGGGAAGATTTGATCGGTAAGGCGGATCGCGTTCTGTGCGATGCTCCTTGCTCGGGGCTTGGCGTTATAGCGAAAAAGCCCGATATCCGCTATAAGAATATGGATGATGTCGCGGCACTTCCCGATATTCAGTATAAGGTTTTGTGCGGCGCCGCGGAATACGTAAAAACGGGCGGTATGCTCGTGTATTCCACGTGTACTCTGTTAAAAGCGGAGAATGAAGAGGTAGTTGGACGCTTCCTCGCGGAGCATCCGTGGTTCCGACTCAAAAAGGATCCGCTGCTTCCGGACGGAATGCGAACCTTTACGCCGCATAAAGATGGATGTGACGGATTCTTTGCGGCAAAAATGATCAGAACTCGCTGAGAGTGGATAACGAACAAAAACAAGGAAAGAGCGAAAGAATGAACAGACCCGATATTATGTCAATGTATCCGAGCGAACTCGAAGAATTCGTTTTGAGCCTCGGAGAGAAGAAATTTCGCGCAGAACAGTTGTTTTCATGGATGGCGCGTGGGGTCCCGCTTTCAGAGATGTCGAATCTCTCGAAAGGATTTCGCGAGAAACTCGCCCAAGAGTCGGAGTACCGTCTTCCCGTGATCGAAAAAAAGTTGGTGTCACAGATTGATGGAACGGTGAAGTACCTTATGTCCTTGACGGACGGCGAATGCGTGGAATCCGTATTTATGCACTACGAGCACGGAACATCGCTGTGCGTGTCCTCCCAGGCAGGATGCGCGATGGGGTGTAAATTCTGTGCATCAACCCTGAACGGTAAATCAAGAAATCTGACGGCATCCGAAATTCTCGGACAAGCGGCGGTGGCTTCCTTTGATACGGGTGAGAGGGTCGACGGCATCGTGATGATGGGTATCGGCGAGCCGCTCGACAATTACGAGAATACGGTGAGATTTTTAAAACTCGTGTCAAACGAAAAGGGAATGGGCATCGGACTCAGACATATTTCACTGTCCACCTGTGGTCTTGTTCCGCGGATTTACGATCTGGCAAAAGAGGGGCTGCCCGTGACTCTGTCGGTGTCCCTGCACGCTGCGGACGATGATATCCGCGACGAACTCATGCCGATCAACCGAAAATATAAGATAGCACAGCTTCTTGAGGCGTGTCGGTATTATTTTGAGGAAACGGGACGACGGGTATCGTTCGAGTATACGTTGATTGCGGGCAAAAACGACTCCGAAAGGGATGCGGCGCATCTTGCGGAAGTAATCAAAAAAGGAATGCGTGCCCCCGCTCACGTGAATCTGATCCTTCTCAACGAGGTGGCGGAAACCGGTCTGAGAAAGCCTGAAAGAGCAAGAGCACGTGAGTTTGCCGCAGAACTATCAAAACACGGTGTGAACGCTACGGTTCGCCGTACGCTTGGATCCGATATCAACGCGTCGTGCGGACAGCTCCGACTTTCACGGTTGGCAGAACGTACCGAAAAAGAAGAAAACAATTAAGTAACACATATAAATACATTATCCGTAATTACGAAATGAAACAGTCGAGGGAATATCTATGTTATTTTATGGCAAGACAGACGTGGGCATGAAACGTTCAGCAAACCAAGACAATTTTACCATAAGAAAATATTCTGACGACGTACTGTACGCAGTCGTGTGTGACGGTATGGGCGGGGCAAACGGCGGAAATGTCGCGAGCAATATCGCGGTCGCTAAGTTTGGCGAGATTCTTGATCTTGCCGAGAGGGAAATGCCATCATTTTTCGGAATGAGTGAGGAGGAGAGCCTTGCCATTCTTGCAAACGCTTCCGCTGAGGCAAACCGCGCTGTCTTTGAAAAAGCAAAAGAGGATCGCTCGCTCGAGGGAATGGGAACCACACTCGTTGGCTGTATCGTTTCCGGAGAGCACGCCTATGTGGTGAATATCGGTGACAGCAGAATGTATCTGATTCAAAACGGTACAATCGATCAGATCACTCACGACCATTCCTATGTACAGTACCTGGTTGACAACGGGAAAATCACGCCGGAGGAAGCAAAAAATTCCAAAAACAAGAATCTGATCACACGCGCGGTCGGAACGGAAAGCGCGGTGGAGGCGGATTGCTTTTCTTGTCGTGTAACGCCCGGTACATACGCGGTGCTTTGTTCGGACGGGTTGACGAATCACGTAGAGCCGTCTGAAATCTTCGACGTCGTGATGGACGAGGTCGTGGAAAACAGAGATATTCAGGCAGCCTGCGAGGCGTTGATCGGACGGGCGAACAGCCGCGGCGGTCTTGACAACATTACGGTCGTAATTTTGTCATTATAATATCCTATTTGGAGTAACTATGGAATTATACGAAAAATACGTGGGACGCGTGTTTGATAACCGTTATCGGATGGAAAAGCTGATCGGTATCGGCGGAATGTCTATCGTCTTTAAAGCGACGGACCTTCTGATGCGGCGTACGGTTGCCGTCAAGATATTGAAAGATGAAATTGCCTCCGATGAGGGATCCGTAAAGCAGTTTATCAACGAATCCAAAGCGGTTGCGATGCTCTCACATCAGAATATAGTGAATATCTACGACGTTTCCGTGCGTGAAAATATCAAATACATCGTTATGGAATTCGTAGAAGGTATCACGCTCAAAAACTATATGGAGCACCGTGAAGTGCTCAATCTGCGTGAAATTATCAGCTATACGACGCAGATTCTCCGTGCACTCGATCACGCGCACAAAAAAGGTGTCGTGCACAGAGATATCAAACCCCACAATATTATGCTTCTGAAAAACGGCATCATCAAGGTGATGGATTTCGGAATTGCCAAATTGCCGAATGCGGAAACGGTTACGATGACCGAAAAAGCAATCGGAACGGTTTACTATATCAGTCCCGAGCAGGTCAGCGGTGGTAATAACGACCAGAGAAGCGATATTTATTCCCTTGGGGTTATGATGTACGAAATGGCAACGGGGCAGCTTCCCTTTACCGCGGAAACACCGGTTTCCGTTGCGCTGATGCAGGTTAACGATTCGGCGACAATGCCGAGGGATATCAATCCGCATATTCCGATCGGTCTTGAACAGATCATTATGCGCGCAATGGAAAAGGATCCGGCGGGACGGTATCAAAGCTCCGAGGAAATGCTCGGCCACCTCTTGCGCCTGAGAGAAAATCCGAAAATCATTTTCAAAGATACTCGAATTGCCAAAGAGGCGAAAAAGGAAGCCGCCGAGAGAAAACCAATCCGTCGGGCGAGTCGGTCAATGTTTCCCATTATTATGGGGGTTACGTGCGCATTTTTGGTTGCGGCGGCAATTTCCGGATACTATATCATTGATAAATTGTTCTTCAACAGTACGATGAACAATTATGAAAACGTCACAGTCGACAATTTTGTGGATGCGACATATACGCTGGAGCTTGACGCGTGGTTTGAAAAAAGTGAATATTACGAAATGCCTCAGCTTCAGTATGAATACAACGATACAGTGAGCAAGGGAAAGATCATTTCCCAAGAACCTGCGGCGGAAGAAGTACGAAAAGTCCTTCCGGGAAAACAAAAGTGCCCGATCTCCTTTGTAATCAGTTTGGGAGAAAAGACGTTTACACTGGAAGATTATACGGTGCGGGACTACCGTCTTGTGGAGGCGACTCTCAGAAACCTTGGATTGAAGGTAAGTACAGAGCAGGTGGAGAGTGACGTATTCAGTATTGGTACGGTAGTCAGAACAGAACCCGCAGCCGGTACCGTCGTCAAGGAAGGCGATAAGGTGACGGTGTACTACAGCCGCGGAGGAAGTACCGCGAAAACGACGGTACCGAATTTCGTTGGACTGAATGAGGCGCAGGCGCTCGTTCTCATTATGGAGAGCAAGCTTGCCGTTGGAAATGTAACGTATGTGAAAGGTAGTGAGCCGGTCGGTACGGTGGTATTTCAGAGTATTCCCGCATGGACGGAAACCATTCAGTTTGTGGAAATGGACTTCACGGTTTGTGGGGGAGAATCGTACAGCGGGGACGGACAATCCCTGCCGACGGAAGACGATATGAAGCCGGAAATAATTCCGGATGACCCATTTGATGACCCGACAGATGATCCTACGGATGATCCTACGGACGACCCATACGATGACCCGTATGATGATCCTACGGATGATCCATACGATGATCCGTTTGACGATCCTTTCTGGTGGGATTTCCCGGATGACGACGAGGATTCCGGCGGAGGAAACCCCATTTTCAAAGACGACGATTGGTTTAATTTCGACTATATTTATTAAGAAACAGAGTTTATTCAGTAGAGAAACATGGAGCAAAACGTGGAAACTGAAAGAAAACATGGAATCATCACGCGGGGAGTGGGCGGACTTTACGGAGTTCGCTTCCCCGGTGAGTGGGATGAGGAAATTTTGTGCCGTGCGCGAGGAATCTTTCGCCAGGAACAACTCACCCCGACGGTTGGCGATGACGTCGTGATCCGAAGCAATACGGCCGAGGAGGAGGCAGAACTGTCTCCGGCGGAACAAAAAGAGCTTCGCACCAATCGAAAAAATGGCGTGAACGTCGATTTTGTGATTGACGAAATTCTTGACAGACGAAATCTTCTTATTCGTCCGCCCGTTTCAAACCTCGATTATTTGTTTGCGGTGATCTCTTGCACTTCTCCATCTCCGGATTTGTTGACGACGGATAAACTCACGGTAATTGCGGAAAACTACGGGATCGAAGTGGTGATCATCGTGAACAAAGCGGATCTTGATCCTGTAGCAGCACGGGAGATCTACGATATTTACTCCACCGTTGGCTATCAGGTGTTCCTCGTGAGTGCTGCGACGGGAGAGGGTGTGGACTTGTTGTACGACTACATAAAGCGTATATCCTCCTTGAAAAAATCGGAGATTTCCCATGTTACGGGCGCGTTTGCCGGGGTGTCGGGGGCGGGTAAATCCACGCTTATGACGGCACTGTTTCCCGATCTTCAACTGAAAACGGGGGATGTCAGCCGCAAGACCGAGCGCGGACGTCACACAACCCGTCACGTAGAACTGTATCCGACACAGGTGGGGGACGGAATTCTCTGGATCGCGGACACGCCGGGATTCTCTATGCTCGATTTTACCCGATTTAATTTTTTTCCGTACGATGAACTTGCCTGGAGCTTCCACGAATTCGCGGATTGTCTCGGAAAATGCCGATATACCAAATGCACGCACCTTAAGGAAGAGGGATGCGCCGTAATCGAAAAAATGAACGACGGCGGCATTGCCAAATCCCGTCACGAAAGCTATAAACGGATCTACGAAGAACAAAGGAGCGTTCCCGAATGGAAAAGACGGTAAAGAACGACACGAAAACAGCGCTTGTTATAACGGGCGGATACTGTAATATCGAAAAAGTACGTCGGTTTATCCCACACTCCGTGGATCTCATCGTGGCGGCGGACAGTGGGTACGAAACGGCGCAGAAACTCGGCATTACGCCCGATATTACGATGGGGGACTTTGACTCTTACCGCGGAAGTTTGCCAAAGGAAATGAATATTCTGAGGGTTGCCTGCGAAAAGGACGTTACGGATACGATGCTTGCCTGCGAGTACGCCAAAGATAACGGATGCGGCTACATTACCATCATTGGAGGTACGGGAGGACGCATTGACCATTCGCTGTCTAACGTATTATATCTGGAGGAACTTCGCACACAAGGGATCCGCGCGAGACTTTGCGACGGAGAGAACACCGTGCAGGTGATTATGGATGAGAAGGTCACGGTCTCGGGGGATGGTGGATATTTCTCCGTGTTTGCGCTCGACGAGTGTGTGATCACAGAGACGGGATGTAAATACCCGCTTAGTCAAGCTACCCTGGTTCGTCAAAGACCGTATGCGGTCAGCAACGAGGTCGTGGGGGACGGTGCGCTCATTACGGTAAGCGGAACGGCACTTCTTGTGACGAGCAGTCGTTAACAAGCGGGATTTTTGAACATTTTCCGTGAGACGGCATACACTGTTACCGAAAGAAATCGGAGGTGTGTGTGATGAAGATCGTCGTCTGGAAAAGTCCTCGTATAGCAATTCCCCTGCTGAAACGATTTTTCGGAATCGGCAAAGAGAAATAACAAAAATAATCAATAAACCCGTTTTTTGGCGGACGTAGTTTTGCCAAAAGACGGCTTTGTTTTTTCGGAATAGAGGCGCCCGATTTGTTTCATACTAATTTTGAAAACAACACGGGAGGAGAAAGATGGAACAAGACAATAGGGGAAAAAATGCTGTATCGGTACGGCTTCTTGGTGAGGTATACGAAAACGTTACAATGGGATGTGAAAATCTCACAAATGTCCTGCCGGAGATACAAGATAAATTTCTTATTCGCAGTGTAACGGCGCAGCTTGAATCGTATGCGGCGTTTGCACATCGTGCGGAAACGGAGCTAAAAAAATACGCCGCTTTACCGAAAAAGCCGTCATTTGTGAAAAAAGCGATCGCGAAGGGGAGTGTTCTTGCAGGAACATTGTTCGATTCCGGCGACGCCCATGTTGCCGATATGATCGAACGCGGAACGAGAGCGGGAGCTGCGGAGCTTGAAAAAAACGTGTGCGATTCAAGCTGCGCGAGCTGCGACGGTGCGGTACTGGCTCTATGCCGCGACGTAATTGCGTTTGAAAGGGAAGCGGCGGATAAAGTGAAGGATTTTTTATAAAAACGAATGAAAAAATGAATAATTCTTGCTTTGGTTAATGGGTGAAATTCGTCAAAACGTAAATTTTTCTGAAATTGCAAGGAGAAAACGTCTCAAATGTTGATTTTGAGACGTTTTTGTTATATAATAAATAATGAGCAATAATGCTGCCGAAAGGCTATATAATAAAAGGAGTACATAAATTCTATGAGCGAACTCGTTTATTCTCACGAAGTAGAAAACATGTGCTGCGTTGCAAAGGGACCCAAGCACGGACCGGCTCCGATTCCGGAAGAAGGCAAGTGGATCCAGGCAAAGCAGATCACCGACATTTCCGCCTATACACACGGTGTGGGCTGGTGCGCACCTCAGCAGGGTGCCTGCAAACTTTCCCTTAACGTTAAGGACGGTATCATCGAAGAAGCACTCGTTGAAACCATCGGTTGCTCCGGTATGACTCACTCTGCGGCTATGGCTGCTGAAATTCTTCCCGGTAAAACTCTTCTCGAAGCACTCAATACGGACCTTGTATGCGATGCAATCAACACTGCTATGCGCGAACTGTTCCTCCAGATCGTATACGGCCGCAGCCAGTCTGCTTTCTCCGAAGGCGGTCTCGTAATCGGCGCAGGTATGGAAGACCTTGGTAAGGGTGAACGTTCCATGGTTGGTACGATGTACGGTACAAAGGCAAAGGGCGTTCGTTACCTTGAAATGACAGAAGGTTACTGCACAAGAATGGCTCTTGATGCTGACGATCAGGTAATCGGTTATGAATTCGTTTCTCTCGGCAAGATGACCGACTTCATCAAGAAGGGCATGGAACCGAACGAAGCATACGAAAAGTCCAAGGGTACATACGGCCGTTTCGCTGATGCGGTTAAGTATATCGACCCCCGTAAAGAATAATAGAGGAGGAGTGGAATAATGGCTAAATTTGAAGGTTACGAAAGACGTGAAGCGAAAATTCTCGCTTGTCTGAAAGAATACGGTATTTCCTCTATCGACGAATGTAAGGAAATCTGCGACGCAAAGGGTATTGATCCCTATAAGATCGTCGAAGAAACTCAGCCTATCTGCTTTGAAAACGCTAAGTGGGCGTACACGGTAGGTGCTGCTATCGCAATCAAAAAGGGATGCACAAAGGCTTCCGAAGCGGCTGCTGCTATCGGTATCGGTCTTCAGGCATTCTGCATTCCCGGTTCCGTTGCTGAAAACCGTAAGGTAGGTCTTGGCCACGGTAACCTCGGCGCAATGCTTCTCTCCGATGAAACAGACTGCTTCTGCTTCCTCGCAGGTCACGAATCTTTTGCAGCTGCTGAAGGCGCTATCAAGATCGCTCTCAACGCTAACAAGGTTCGTCAGAAGCCCCTCCGCGTTATCCTCAACGGTCTTGGCAAGGATGCTGCTATGATCATCTCCAGAATCAATGGCTTTACCTACGTTGAAACTGAATTTGATCCCTTTACCGAAGAAGTTAAGGTTGTTTACGAAAAGGCATATTCCGAAGGCCCCCGCGCTGACGTTAAGTGCTACGGTTCCGACAACGTACCCGAAGGCGTTGCAATCATGATCAAGGAAAACGTAGGCGTTTCCATCACCGGTAACTCCACGAACCCCACAAGATTCCAGCACCCCGTTGCAGGTACCTATAAGAAGTGGTGTAACGAATACGGCAGACAGTACTTCTCCGTAGCATCCGGTGGTGGTACAGGTCGTACACTCCATCCCGATAATATGGCAGCAGGTCCTGCTTCCTACGGTATGACAGACACTATGGGTCGTATGCACTCCGACGCACAGTTCGCAGGTTCCTCCTCCGTTCCGGCTCACGTAGAAATGATGGGTCTTATCGGTGCAGGTAACAACCCGATGGTTGGTATGACTGTAGCAGTAGCTGTAGCGATCGAAGAGGCTGCAACAGCAGGCAAATTCTAAGGTTTAGACAACTGAATTTCTAAAAATATAGTTAGACACGTCATTTTGAGCAAAATGCCCATGACGTGTCTAACTTTTTTTATATTAAAAGAGAGCTGCAATGTGCTAATTCCAACAAATTGACGCAAAGAAAAAGCAG
>JAZRNC010000221.1:0-11273 GCA_045647965.1 Eubacteriales bacterium
ATTTGGAATCTGTTTTTCTGTTGACGGATCCCCCTGCTTGTGATATCATTAAAAAAATAGTGGAGGTTGAAATGAAAATACGTACCATATGCAATCCGATCAATATCAGTTACCGATATAATGCCCGTCGTGCCGGCCGCGAAGCATCTGACCCGACCGTTGCTGTATTTCGAGGTGAATACTACCTGTTCCCGTCCGTGAGTGAGGGATACTGGGTATCGAAGGATCTCGCAGAGTGGGAATTTATTCGCGTCGATATCCAAAAACAGCCTCAGTTTGCATTGTATGCTCCGGATGCTTGTGTTTTTGATGACAAAATGTATGTTTCACACGGATCAGGCGGAAATATTTTGGTTTCCGACAATCCCCGTGATTCCGATTCGTGGGTGAGTATAGGCAAACCGTTTGATTGGTCCGATCCCGCAATGCTGTATGATGAAGCCGACGGTTTTCTTTACGTTTACGAGGGTGTGACAGCCGACGGTCAACTCAGAGCGTGCAAGCTTGATCCGAATGATAATATGAAGCTTCTCGAAGGGCCGATTGAAGTGGTAGCATCCGACAGAAAGAACCGCGGTTATGAACGTCCCGGTAATAATAATGAAATAGAAGACACCACCTGGTTCGAAGCACCGTGGGCAGTCAAACATAACGGAAAATATTACCTCTTCTGCTCCGCACCCGGAACACAGTTTGACACATATGCGGATTGCTGCTTTGTAGCAGATCATCCGATGGGCCCGTTCAAATACTGTGACAACAGCCCCGTCAGCTTCAAATCCACCGGATTTGTTCGCGGATGCGGTCATGGATGTGCATTCAAGGACCTCGAGGGCAGATGGTGGCGTGTGCAGACAAACGCTCTCAGCGTACATCACGGTTTCGAGAGACGAATCTCCCTTTACCCGGCGAAGTTCACGGAAAACGGACTTTTCTACACAAACACTCTCCGCAGTGACTATCCGATGCTCTATCCGTGCGACAACGACAATCCGTTTGACAATGTCAGCGTGGATTGGCACGTTCTCTCCTACGGAAAAACAGCAACGGCATCGTCCACTCTTGACGAAAAGCACGAGCCGAAATATGCTGCCGATGAATATATGGCAACGTGGTGGAGTGCAAAAACTGCGGATGTCGGAGAATGGCTCGCACTCGATCTCGGAAAGATCTACACCGTTACGGCAGTTCAGGTAAACTTTGCAGACCAAGGCGTTTCAAAAGAAACGTTCGGCAGAGACGGTATTATCTACGGGTATCAGTTCGTTCTCGAAGTCTCCGACGACGGTGAAAACTGGAGAATGCTCGTTGACCGTTCAAAGAACACGAAGGATATGCCGCACGACTACATCCAGCTTGAAGAAGAAACCTACTTCCGTCATATCCGTATCACCAACTGCGGCAACGTACCGGCGGGCAGCCTTTTTGCGATTTCCGATCTTCGTGTGTTCGGTCCCGCAAGCGGAAATGCCCCCGAAAAAGCACCGGAATTTGAAGTCAGACGCGGGGATGACACGAGAGATATGTTCGTGAAGATCGACACGTTAGCCGACGCGCAGGGTTACTACGTTCGCCTCGGTATCAAGGAAAACGAGCTTTACACACATTACCGCCTCACCCCCGATATGCTCAATGAAAACGGTGAATTCCGCATCGGCTGCCTCAACGTCGGCGTGGATTATTTCGTCAAGGTGGATTCCTTTAACGAAGGTGGTATCACCGAGGGCACCGTAATCAAAAAAATCTGACGCGTGCTGTAAATTTTTGCCGATAAACAAAAACGTCCGCTGAAATTCCAAACAAAGCACATATAGCCCCCGAGGGGTAACAAAAAACGAACACGTTTTCATTCGCGTGTTCGTTTTTCTTTTGTGAAAAATCCACCGCGCCGTCCCTCTGCGCGAAGTAACGCCACCAATAATTCCCCAAAATCCTTCAAAAACTTGATTTTATGCACCCAAACCAATAAAAAATAAAAAAATATAAAAATAAAATTTATTTTTTTGCAAAAAGGATGTATTTTCATTCAAAATGTGGTATAATATCGTACAATGGGAAATATTTCTCAAATCATGTCAATTTGGAGGACTTTCAAATGAATAGTCAAACAATTCAGATACTGATTGCTATGGTTGTTTATATGGCGGCAGTTATCGTGATTGGTGTAGTATTTGCAAAAAAAGCAAACTCAAATTCAGAAAACTACTTCCTTGGCGGTCGTTCTCTCGGCCCTTGGGTTACGGCAATGAGCGCCGAAGCTTCGGATATGAGCGGATGGCTCCTGATGGGTCTGCCCGGTGTGGCATATTGGTGCGGTCTTGCTGACGCGGCTTGGACTGCCATCGGTCTCGCTCTCGGTACATATCTCAACTGGCTCATCGTGTCGAAGAGACTTCGCCGTTACAGCGTTCGCGCGAACAATTCCATCACTCTCCCGGAATTCTTCTCGAACCGTTTCCGTGAAAAGAATAAGGTGATCCTCTCCATCGCGGCTCTCTTTATTCTCATCTTCTTCACCGTTTATGCATCCAGCTGCTTCGTTACCTGCGGTAAACTGTTCTCCACACTTTTTGGCACTCCGTATATCGCTATGATGATCCTCGGTGCCATCTTCGTGCTTGCATACACGCTCCTCGGCGGCTTCCTTGCGGAAAGTGCTTCGGACTTTATGCAGGGTATCGTTATGATCGTGGCTCTTTCCGTCATCGTTATCATCGGTACTGTTCGTGCGGGCGGCTTTAGTGCCGTTATCGAAAACGCGCAGTCGATCCCCGGATTCCTCGATTTCTTCGGTCTTGCTACTCCTACGGTAGACGAAGCCGGCAAACAGCTCGTTGAAGCCGGTACCCCCGTATTCGGTGCGGCAAGAGATTACGGCACACTCTCCATCGCTTCCATGCTCGCGTGGGGTCTTGGTTACTTCGGTATGCCTCAGGTTCTCCTTCGCTTTATGGCAATCCGCGACGAAAAGGAACTCAAATCCTCTCGCCGTATCGCAATGGTATGGGTTATCATCTCCCTCGCTGTTGCTGTATTCATCGGTATCATGGGCAGAATGCTTTATCCCGTTGAACATCTTACCGCTTCTTCTGCGGAAAATATCTTCATTACTCTCGCAAATTCTTCGCTCCCCGCACTTCTCGCCGGCTTCGTTATGGCAGGTATCCTTGCCGCAACGATCAGCTCGTCCGACTCCTACCTCCTTATCGCGGCATCCGCTCTTGCAAAGAACGTATATCAGGGCGTGATCTGCAAGAAAGCATCCGATAAGCAGGTTATGATCGTAACACGTATCACTCTTCTCGTGATCGCCCTCATCGCCGCTCTCATCGCTCTTGACGAAAACAGCATCATCTTCAAGATCGTATCGTTCGCTTGGGCAGGATTCGGCGCAACGTTCGGACCGCTTATGCTCTTCTCCCTCTTCTGGAAGAGAACCACCAGAGCAGGCGCGATTGCCGGTATGGTAAGCGGCGGTGCGATGGTATTCATCTGGAAGCTCGTTATCAGCAAGCTCGGCGGTGCGTTCGCAATCTACGAGCTCCTTCCCGCGTTCATCGTTTCCGCTATCGTAATCGTCGTCGTATCCCTTCTCACGAAGGCTCCCTCCAAGGAGATCGAAGAAGATTTCGAAGCTGTTCGCCGCGGCGAGGTCTAAGATTTTTTAAGAGAATATTTTTTCGGTGGAAGGGAAGCTTTTTGAGAAAAAGTTTCCCTTCCCTCATTTTTAAGTTTTTTGAGGTGTGGGGCAGGGAATGGGAGATTGGGGAATACCTCTCGGTAAATCGATGGGTATTCCGTAACTTTTTTCAGAAAAGTTCCGTCCCTTTCCTATTTTATTCCCACATTTTTTTAATTTTTTGCCCAGACAACGACAAAAAAGCACGAAAATAGTTGCATTTTTTCCCGCGGGGAAGTATAATATATCTGTATGCTGTATTTTTATATATATTTTAAAGGATAATTATGCGAAAGATAGTTTCGGTTTTACTTGTACTTATCACCCTCTTTTCGATGTCGGTGGCGGCCGCTCTCCCTTGCGGTGCCGTGAATACGAACGAAAAGATCGTCATCGTGATCGACCCCGGTCACGGCGGCATCGACGGAGGAACCAATACGGGAATCCGTCTTGAAAAGGTATATAACCTCCTGCTGTCGCAGTATCTCGCCGCGGAGCTTCGTCAGAACGCAAATTTTGAAGTGCACCTCACGAGAACGACGGATACATACTTAAAGTACCTCCCCCGCGCACTCAATATTATTGAAAAGAACGCGGACCTTCTCATCAGTATGCACTGCAACAGCAATACGTCGTCATATCCGAACGGCTCGATGGCCATTGTTTCCGTCATTGATCGCTTTGATGCAACAAAACTCGCGAGCCGCCTTCTTGACGCCATTGCCTCCGTCGCCGCGATCCGCAAAACCAACGTCCAAAAGGTCGAAGATACGGGAGACTCTCTCGGCGTGTATTTCTGGGATGCGGAAAAGCAGTGGGATATGCCCTCCAAAACGAATCTCGGTCAGAAGAGCGACTACTACAGTATGATCACGTGGTCGTCGAAATTCGGTACCCCCTCCATCATTGTGGAGCACGGCTACCTCTCGAACGCGAACGACCGTGTCATTCTTGATAACGACGCCAACCTCCGCGCGATCGCAAAAGCCGAAGCCGCCGCGATCATTCAGTATTATACGGGCCACACGCACACGTTTGCGGCATCCAAAACCGTCGACTACCCCTCCAGCTGTACGCTGACGGGAACCCGTTCGTACCGATGCACGGTGTGCAGTGCGAAATTTGAAACGGAAAAGCTTCCCTCGGCGGAAAACGAGCATTTCTGGCGTCAGGATGCCTCGATGGCTCCGACGTGTACCGCCGACGGATACATACATTATATTTGTCAGATCTCCTCGAACCTCGACAGCAAAGGTTACTCCTGCCCCGTCCACGAACGAAAAGAAACCCTCCCCGCCAAGGGACACACTCTCGGTGAGGGAACGGTACAGACCGACGGCACGGTGAAGTACGAATGCCAGACGTGCAGCTCAGTGATCGTCAAAGACCCGAACTGTCCCCACGATTACAGAGAAGTCGAACGCATTGATGCAACGTGCGATAAAGATGGACAGCTTACGTCAAAATGCGCACTTTGCGGGGCGATGCAGGTAGAAAACCTCCTTGCGACCGAGCATAACTGGACCGCCGGTGAGCACGGATTCTACGTCTGTTCTCTTTGCGAAGCGGTCGGAGACTTGATGCCTCCCCCGGATAACGAAATCGAAAACGATGAAACGGGACTCAGCGACCGTGACTACGACGGGCGGGATCCCGACGAATCGGACGCGGACGGTGAAAAGGATAAGGACGGCAAGGATAATAAAAGAAAGTCCGATCCCATACTGGTGATCGTTCTTGCCGTCGTCTCGGTGCAGATCATCTTCGCCGGAATCATCATCTACCTCCTTATGACGAGCCGCAGAAGACGCCGTACGAAAAAGCTTTCGGAAAAAGCGTCCGTCGTTTTCGAGTCGCTCGATATGGTATCAGACGCGGAGCCGATGGATGAATCTTACGATCCGGACTACGACGAATCTTACGATGAAGCCTATGACGAATCCTACGTTATCGACGAATCCTATGAGGATGCCGGTGAGGATGTCATCGAAGAATCGGGCGACGAAGTTTCAAGCGACGAAGCTTCAAGCGATACCGCAGAGGAAACGTCCGCGGACTCTCCCGAACGTGACACAAAGAGCGAAGAGCTCTCCCCCTCCATCACAGAATAACAGGAGAAAACTATGTCATTCATTCCCCTTCTGAACGCTGTCATTACCCTGGCACTTATGCTTGCCGTCGGATTCGTTGGCGGAAAGCTCAAATACATTGACGAGGTGTCCACGGAGAGACTCTCCACCCTCATCGTCAAGATCGGGCAGCCGTTTCTTATCGTGAACTCCCTCATCTCCCTTGAGTATACCAAAGAAAACCTGAAAACGGGATTTCTCATTCTTGCTCTCGGTATTTGTATGCACACCGCCCTCTCGATCATCGCTTCGTTCCTTTCGCGATTCGTAAAGGGCTTTGACGAGCGCAAAATTTCCGAATACTGTATGGTGTTTGCCAACTGCGGATTCGTCGGATTCCCGATCGTTTACGCCATCTTCGGAGATCGCGGTCTGTTCTACGGCGGATTCTTCATCATCAGCTTCCACCTCTTCGTTTGGACACGCGGTATTATGATCCTCGCGCGCGGACGGGATGACATCAAGCTGACGTGGAAAAAGATATTCATCAACTCCGGAACCGTACCGTGTACGATCGGTATCCTCCTCTTCCTCTGCAATATCCCTTTCCCGGATTTCGTGTACGATCTCACGGGCGGGATCTCCAATCTTTGCACACCGATCTCCCTGATGGTATCCGGTGCCAATATCGCCCGCCGAGATCTGAAAAAGCTCTTTTCCAATCGCACGATCTATTTTACCCTCTCGGTCAAACTGATCATAATGCCTCTCGTGCTGACAACGGCGCTGTGGCTGCTCGGTCTGCCCGATTATATGATCGTATTCGGCGGAATCATGGCGTCGATGCCTTGTGCAGCCGTCGTTACGATGTTCGGGGAAATGTATAGGATCACTCCCGGTTACGCCGCAGAACTCGTCGGCACGTCGACCATACTCTGTATGGCCACCATTTTCCCGATGGTAACGTTCGCACAGTTCCTCGCTGCCCACCCGATCCCGTGGTAAAAAATAAGTCATAATCTCGTTAAATGAAATAGTAAAATAAAGGTAGACACATGGTGATTTTCTGTGTGTCTATCTTTTATTGACAATTTTAATTTGACGGGCGGTTATGATTTCTTTGGGTGATGGTTTCTTTTTGGTAATTTCCCTGTAGACCTTGACATTTCGAAAAAGTCATGATATAATTACATCAATTATTACTTACGGAGGATCATGTTTGCATGGACGGCGGCGATTGTACGGATTGTAACCGACGAGAAACAATGAAATATGCGTCATGCGGATATACACGGGCATTACTACGCTCATTCAGAGGGTATAGGTATGCCTTTTTGCATTTCCGCAGATTTTTGACCTGATTTTTTCTGCGCTGCGGCGTATTCTTATTCGCATAATCAACAGAACACAACGAAAAGAGACACCTATACGGAGGAAAAATTTTGGATAGTAATATATGGGGACAGCTTCTTCTCCAACTAATACTGATTCTTCTCAACGCGATTTTTGCGTGTGCGGAGATCGCGGTTCTTTCAGTAAATGAAGCGAAAATTGCAAAGCTCGAAGAAGCGGGCAATAAAAAAGCGAAAAAACTCAGAAAACTTACCGAACAACCCTCGAAATTTCTCTCAACCATCCAGGTAGCGATCACCCTTGCCGGATTCCTCGGATCGGCGTTCGCTGCGGATAACTTCTCGAACAGACTTGTGGACTGGCTTCTCGAGATCGGTGTGAAAGCTCCGGCAGAAACTCTCCAGTCCGTATCCGTCATTCTGATTACTCTCATTCTTTCCTACATAACGCTGATTCTCGGTGAACTTGTGCCGAAGCGTCTGGCGATGAAGAAGAGTGAACAGCTCGCTCTGGCAATGGCGTCGATGCTCTGCGGCGTTGCCAAGCTCTTTACGCCCATCGTGTGGCTCCTTTCCGTTTCGACAAACGGCGTTCTCCGATTGATGGGTATCGACCCGAATGAGGAGGATGAGGAGGTAAGCGAAGAAGAAATTCGCTTGATGGTTGACGAAGGAAGCCAGAAGGGTGTTATCGACGAGCAGGAACAGGTTCTCATCCAGAACGTGTTTGAGTTCGACGATCTCACAGTCAACGAATTTGCTACCCACCGTACCGACATCGCGATCCTCTGGATGGACGACGATGACAAAACGTGGGAAGAAACCATTCACGAGACCCGTCACTCGATCTATCCTGTTTGTGACGATACGATCGATAACGTCGTTGGTGTGCTCAGCGTGAAGGATTACTTCCGTCTGCGCGATGCCGATCGACAGACCATCATGGAAGAAGCGATCCGTCCTGCGTACTTCGTTCCCGAAGGAATTCACGCAGACGTTCTCTTCAAGCAGATGAAAGAAACGAAAAACCACTTTGCCGTTGTTCTTGACGAATACGGCGGAATGATGGGTATCGTTACGATGAACGATATTCTCGAACAGCTCGTTGGCGACCTCGGTACCGACGATGAAGATGAGATCGAAGAACCCGATATCGAAAAGGTTTCGGAGGATACTTGGTCCGTGCGCGGTGTGGCGGCTCTCGGTGAGATTGCCGAAGAACTGAACGTGGAGCTTCCCGAAGATAAATACGACACGATCGGCGGGTACGTTTTTGCCAATTACGGCGTCGTTCCCGAAGACGGTACGGAATTTGAACTTGACCTTCCCCCGCTTTACGTCCACGTTACGGAGATTAAGGATCACCGTATTATGAAAATGACGATCCGCCGCGATCCTATGGAGTCGGAAGACGAAACGGATGAGGATGGCGAGGAGGAAGGCATTCTCAAGCTGCTTAAATCCGATAAGTCCGATAAATCGGAAAAATCCGAGAAATTGGAGAAGACGGAAAAAGCGGAGAAATCCGATAAGTCCGAGAAGTCCGAAAAATCTGCGAAGCTCGAGAAATCAGCGAAATAAATTTTTAAAACTGCCGAAGGCGAAAAAATTGCCGCGGCAGTTTTTTGTATTCTTCTTTTTGGCAGAAGTTCTTGACTTTGGGGGGATTTTATGCTATAATTCAGCAAAACACATGAAGATATGTTTTTGTTACGATAGAATAAAAAGATTTTTGGAGGATACTATGACAGATTTTTGCAGCTTGGTAAACGTCTTTCACGGTTCGGATAAAATGCGTCTGAGAAAGCCCTATGGAGTAGCCAAAAAGTGGTATTTCATCAAAGGACTTTGCGGGAATACGACCCCTGCCGCGACGTTGCCGTTCGGAAAACTCGAATGTGGTTGTTACACGGGCGGTTATACGTCGGGTTACACCAATAACGAACAGAACGCCGGTGTCGGACGTCCGTCTGTATATGGATGGAATATTTTTTCCGAAAAGAGCTTCAGTGTGCCAAAGCTTCACGAAAAGCTTTCGTCCTACGGCTTTGCCCATATGCAGCAGTCGGGTACGGGTCTTTGCGGAACGTACTATAACTATGCCGTAACCACTCCGTTCTACGGGGAACTGGAAAACGTATTCCGTCCGGTTGCCATTGAAAAAGAAGATGGCAGACCGGGATATTACAGCCACACGAGAGAGGACGGCATCTTCTGTGAAGCCACCGTCAGCGAAAAATGCGCGACACACCGCTATCGTTTCCCGAAAGAGGGTGGACGACTTGCCATTAACTTTGCCGCAAACGGTCTGATGGGGGCGCGCCGCGATCTTCTGTACGGCGATGCTCTCGATGGACGGGTGACGGTGCTCTCGGACAATGAAGTGGCGGCAGAGGTTACTCTGTACGGCGTTCGTATGTACTTCCGTGTTACCGTGATCGGCGCGAGTGCGGTATCCCTCTTTAAGAGCAGAGAAATCGCAGACGGCGATACTGTTTTGTTCGATTTCCCGAAGGGAACGGAAGCGGAACTCCACAACGCAGGATGCGTGTTTGAGTGCGAAAACGATGTTACCGTGAAAGTCTCCCTCTCCTCGAAAAGTGCTGAGGCGGCTGAGGCATTCCTCGCAAAAGAGACACGTTCGTTTGAAGAACTCAAGACAGATGCTTATGCAACGTGGAATAAGTATCTCTCCGTAATCGAGATCGACGCGGACGAGAGAACAAAGCGTATTTTCTACTCCAATTTCTATCACTCCATCGTGAAACCGACGAACTGGGCGGGTGAGAGCTACTACTCCGACGAAGAGGATTTCTTCTGTGATTTCGTTACCCTTTGGGATACGTACAAAACGCAGTCTCCGCTTATGTTCACGCTGTACCCCGATATCGCGTCACGCATCATCCGTTTCTTCTGCAATTTCTGCGAAGCGAATGGATATTTCCCGCACGATCTCTATATGAGAAAGGGAAGCGGAGCGGGCACCGATCAAGCGTGCATGATCGCGGAATATCTGATCTGCGACGCCTACTACCGCGGTGTTCCCAATATTGATTGGGAGAGAGTGTTTGCGAATGTTGAAACAAACCTGAAGCGTCCGCATATCGTAAAATTTATGGAAACGGGAGAGACTCACTGCGCACCGCATATTCTCGATATGGCGGATGCATTTGGAAATCTGACAACGGTGGCGAAAGAACTCGGTTATCGTGAATTCTATGACAAATACGCGAAGCACGCGGACAAATGGAAGGATGCATATGATCCCGAAACGGGACTGATGACGCTGAAGTCCGAGTATTACGAAGGCACGCGCTGGAGTTACTCCTTCCGTCAGATGATTCATATGGACGAACGAATCGCGCTGTGCGGCTCGAGAGAAAACTTCATTCATTATATGGACCAGTTCTTCGGCTTTACGCCGTGTGAAGATCCCGACGTGCATTTCCAGGGATACAATAACGAGAGCGATATGGAATCCCCCTACTCCTACGTGCTGGCTGGCGAACACGATAAGCTTTGTGATATCGTAAACGGCGCGACGAAGTATATGTTTACCGAGGGCAGGGGCGCTCTTCCCGGCAATAATGACTCGGGCGGACTTTCTGCGGCGTACATGTGGAACGTGATGGGTATTTTCCCCGTGACGGGACAGAATCTGATGCTCGTCGGTTGTCCGCAGGTTGACCGTGCGGTGATCCACCTTGCAAGCGGCAAGGATCTGACCGTTGTGAAGCACGGCAGCGGCTCGTATGTGGCGTCCGCTTCCCTCAACGGCAAGGTACTCGATGACTTCCGATTCACAGTACGTGAAATGATGGAAGGCGGCACGCTCGACGTGACAATGCGATAAAAAAGATTGTGACATAATTAGCGGGGGAGGAACTTTTTTGAGAAAAAGTTCCTCCCCCGTGCCCCCTCTTCAAAAAACTTTGGGAAAAGAGGGGATATAGGAATTCGTGTTTGTTTGGTAGGGGAGGGGCTTGCTCCTCCCGAGATTACGAGGATAAAAAATGGTCGTCAGTTCGGTACAGAAAACCGATATGGCGACCTTTTTCCTTGATTCGTGCGAATTTAACGTAAAATTTGCACGAATTTTGTTTTATTTATTCAGTATAAAGTTTTTTGAGATGGGGGTCTGGGGGAAGAGCTTTTTTTCAAAAAAGCTCTTCC
>JAZRNC010000222.1:0-2032 GCA_045647965.1 Eubacteriales bacterium
CCCTTCAACATTCCGCCCTCGGACACGTACAAATGGACTCCTTGCTTAAAAAACAGTGCACCCGTACAATAGGTTCCCGCAGGAACTACGATCACTCCGCCGCCGCTTTCCGCCGCGCGGTCAATCAACGCCTGAATTTCCGCAGTATAAAGAGCCCCGTCGTCCCGGACACCATGTTCGGTCAGCACGTATTGCGTTCCCAAGCTCTCCAAAGAAGGAACCGCAGTATCGTAAAACCATGAGTCAACGGGGGTGGTTCCGTCGGGGAAAAATTCTTTCTTTATCATAAAAAACATCTTCTTTCTGAGTTTGTAATATCTGAGACGGTTCCTTGCAACCGCTTCTCTTTGAATATCGTATTGATTGTTTACGTAATTTTCTTTCGAAAGGCCCTCTCGCAAAGAAAACGCACCGCAGCTTCGCCGCAGAGCAAGAAAGCGAAAAGGTGTATTTTTATACACGGAATCGGAAGGGTACGGAAAGAAGTATATTTACAACAATTCCATTTCCGTGCGCACCGCATCGTCCATTTTATTTTTTTCGTCGAAAACACGGTCTTTCTCTTCAAGATCCTTAAAAGCAGCGTAATACCGCAATCCAAATTCCTGTAACGACGCATGGTTGAAATGCAGATTATCGGGATTTGACGTAAGCCCTTTTGCCGAGACGAAAGCAGTATGCGGCGTTTGCATCGCAAAATCCATCAGCGCAGTATTTACGTAAGTATAATTTACAAGCGAAGGATCACAAGTGCGGTTTTTTAAGAAATCGCCCAATCCACCAACGAGAAGCGGGAGGGTTTCCGCGTTCAATTCACGACGCAAAGCTTTCATGATCTTCGTGATATTTTCCAAATACGACGGATAAAGTTCCGCCTTGCAATCCCCTTCTCCTTGATGCCAAAGAATCCCTACGAGATGCGAGGTTCTCATCGCCAGCTTGGCACAGAAAACGGCGTTGTCAAACAACAATCCTCCCTCTTGCCACTGATTCAACGTGGTCCCGCCGTCCGCACAAGGAATCATTCCGACATCAACATCCGGATGTTCGTCAGAATAAGCTTTAGCAAAGCTTTCGGCAAGACACGTACCCGAAAAAGGTCTGTCTGCATTCACCGGACGATACATTTTCTGCCATCTTCCGTTACGCAAAACCTTTAATTTTCCGCCATTGGTATCCAAAGGTCCGGCATCGTCAATAAAGCCTCGCCCTGCCATATTGGATTGTCCGATCATCAAAATAGAGTGAATCATATTTGTACTCCTTCTTCATTGCAATGAACAAGATCCGTTGCTTTTTTACGCTGTTTTCGCGTCAGACACACGACGGACTCGACGTGGGTCAAGAGAGCAAAAGGTCTCAAAATCGGTCAAAAACGGGGGTTGTAACGACAAAAGGTATATTTTGCAACCTGTAATTAAGCCAGCTCCAAATCAACAAATTCCTTTTTCGCATCAACAAATTTTAATGAAAGACAATCAAATCCAATCGATTTTGCTTGCTCCCAATCGAGAGTGCCGTACATCAATATGACATCTCCATTTTCGTTGAACTCATATTCTTCTTTCTCATCTTCGTAATCAATCGAATAACCAAGTGTGATTTGTATTTTTCCCGCACAATGCTCGTAAAGCTTTATTTCGCGCTCTGCATCATCACAAGCCTCGTTGCAAAACATTGCATCATAACCATGCTTCATACCGTCAAAGACGGTAAATGTTTCGCCTGTTAAAATGTCTTTTGCAATTATTAAACAAGGATATTCGGCATCCACGATATATGGTGTTTTTTTGATTTTTACAGTATCTCCGTAAAAGTATATTTCCAAATTTGTGTTTCCTGCGGAAGAAGTAAGTATACCGACAGTAGAGTCGTTTTTTTCTTTAACGTTAGTGATGTGATTTTTTAAATAGTAAGGAATCATTTTCTTTCCCCTTTTTTCGATATGTTATACCAAACTGCTGTAAATTGAACTTTCGAGTCTTACTCAAAACTCACATTTGTCCTCAATTGTTCTCCTTTGCGGTGGTGA
>JAZRNC010000223.1:0-2072 GCA_045647965.1 Eubacteriales bacterium
TCTTCCTAAGACCGCTTGGCCTCCGACTTGTGACGGATATACGCAAAAGGACGGATGCCGCCCTCTGCTGGTCATAAATCAGGAAAGCGGTAAGAGCGAAATCGTACTTCGGGCAGAAAGTCCGCGCCCTGCGCTCACCGATATAAGATGTGACCTGCACGTCAGATGCGTGTATGGCGGAAAGTACGTTTCATTTGATACAACTCATGCAGGTAAAAGACAGGTTGCAATTATGCCCATTGGTTGCATTGAGATATAAAAAACGCAATAAATGTAAACTATAGATTGCAATATATAACTAAATAGACCTAAAATCAGTCGTTCTGCAAAAACGGAACGGCTGATTTTTTATGACAAAATATCGTGTTAAATACTGCGGTTGTCCTAAGTCGCGCCATACGTGATTGTCGAATTGTAGGCTGAAGGTTCGTTTGTTTTCGTGCAAAATATCGGCTGATTGCTTTGGAGATATTTACGTGTTTTTATATTACAATTTACCTGATTTTATGGTAACGGTACGGCACATTTGTGTTTTTGTATATGGTGATTATGACATAGTTTTTGATAGTGTCCGAATTTTCGAGTCCGGGTGTAGTATCCTAATAAATTTCAACTTTAAAAAATGTTTCAGTAGATCTTATCGCGCAAACAAAAGCTTGATATTTATATGCTTCAAAATACCAGAACTTTCGGGAAGGACACCGGTTTTAAAACACCTATCGTCGAGGATGATAGTTGTTTCAGCAGATCGGCTGATGTTTACGGGAAACGGATATGACGCAGAATAGAGGTCGGCAGCTTTGTATTAGGCGCTGACGATATACTCGTCACTCTCGGTAATGAGGAAACGATCTTAATGACAAGAAAATTTGATTTGTTCGCTGTCCTACCAGCACAAAATCTTTTCACTCGCTCTGCTGATAGATGATTTTTTCGGACCATTACTCTCAGCCAGATGCCTGCACTTTAGGCGTTTACAATTAGCCCGGTGCCTACACTCCGGTCTATTACTCTCAGTCCGGTGCCTACACTCCGAACGTGTATATAACCAGGCCACGATCCAAGCTGTCCGGCTGTTATTCCTTTGAGATTCAGATGGTGCATCGGCTCGGCTATAGCCAGGAATTTAGTGAAAAAACAAACATTTTACGCAAGTTTTGCCGGGAATGATATAATTTTTTTGACATTAGTCATTGCTGTTGTCTTTGTTGTTTCGTGCACTTCGCCATTCTGCGTGACTGATTTTCTGACGCCATACCCTCTAACGTTGGAATATCGATGCATCATTATGGGAAAACTAAAAAATACGGCGGAATATTGACTTTATAAGCTCTGTATGATAAAATCAATTGAATACAATTGAATGAGGAGCACTGTGTTTCGGGCTCCGCTGCGGATTTTGCGGTGGACTCTGACGAAAGTGGGGAATATGATGAGTACAACTGAAGTTTCGAGAAAAATAGATTTTAAGCAGATAAAGGCGAGTGACAGGGAACTGTTCCTACGTTATTTTGGGGATGGATACTCCAGAGGATGCGAATTTTCCTTCGCCAATCTGTATTTATGGGGTCGGCAGAGCTTTGCCGAGGTACACGGGAATCTGATTCTCTTTTCGCAATTTGACAGACGAAGCGTGTATCCCTTTCCAATTGGAAAGGGCGATAAGCACGCTGCACTGGATGCTGTAATAGCCGACTCGAGAGAGCGTGGTATTCCCTGCAGAATAACCGGAATGAGCCCTGCGGCAAGGGAGCTTCTCGACGAGCTTTATCCCGGAGAGTTCAGCTTCCACTGTGACGAGGGGTCCTTTGACTACGTTTATTCAATAGACGATCTTGCCGATCTCGCCGGTAAAAAATATCACGGAAAGCGCAATCACATATACAGATTTGAGGAAGAGCATCCGGGCTGTATTGCCGAGCCCATAACCGATAAGAACGTAGGTGCGGTTCGCAAAATGGCGGATGGCTGGTACGAGAGGCGCATAGCCGAAAACCCAAATTCTGATTTTCATATGGAGAGGATAGCCTTGGAAAAGGCGCTTTGCCACTACGCAGAGCTCGAAATGGTGG
>JAZRNC010000224.1:0-2420 GCA_045647965.1 Eubacteriales bacterium
TGCGGTGGTCGCATATTCGATAGAGGAGAGGTCGTACTTAGACAGATCTTCCTTGATGAAGAAACGATACATAGTAGGCGGTGCACAGAAGGTGGTGATATGATACTTTGCGAACATCGGCAGGATATCTTCCGAATGGAAGCGGTCGAAGTCGTAGGTGAAGATGCCCGCTTCGCAGAGCCACTGACCATACAGTTTGCCCCACAACGCCTTACCCCAACCCGTATCGGAGATGGTGAAATGCAAGCCGTCGGGATTCACATTGTGCCAATGTCTTGCCGTGGGATAATGTCCGAGCGCATATTTGTAGGAATGGGTGGCAATACGGGGGTAACCCGTCGTGCCCGAAGTGAAGAGCATCAGCATCGGATCGTTGCCGCAAGGAGTATTTTCAGTACGGTTATAATGTGTGCTGAAGCGTTCCATTTCCACATTGAAGTCGTGCCAGCCGTCCTTATTTCCGCCAACCAATACTTTCAGCATTCCGGGGAATTCTGCGGCTGCCTTTTCTGCTTCGACAGAAACATCGCCATCAGCGGTACATACGATTGCTTTTACCTTGGCCGCCTTATATCTGTATGTGAAATCGTGTTCAACGAGCTGGTTGGTAGCAGGGATTGCGATTGCACCGATCTTGTGAAGGGCGAGCATACAGAACCAGAACTGATAATGACGCTTCAGCACAAGCATGACGGTGTCGCCCTTTTTGATACCGAGAGATTCGAAGTAGTTTGCCGTCTTCGCTGAATATTTTTTCATATCGCTGAATGTGAATCTGCGGTCTGTCTTGTCATTTGCGACCCACATCATAGCGAGCTTATCGGGATTCTTTTCGGCGATTGCGTCCACACAGTCAAACGCAAAGTTGAACGTATCTTCATTTTTGAACTTAATACCGCTGAACACACCGTTTTCATCGTAGAAGGATTCGATAAATTTGTCAGCAACCGTTGCGGCGGTTTCGGTTTTCTCAACCGCTTTAGGCACAACATAAGGAGCTTCAGGGTATTCCTCGCTGACACTGCCATCCTGGGGATTTAGTACAACGGCATGGAATTCACATCCGCCTTCACTTACGGCGATCATACCATGGGGGATCAGGCTGTTATAGAAGATAGAGTCGCCTTCATGGAGGACATCTACATGATTTCCCACCTGTACCATGAGCGAACCCTTAACGATCACGTCAAACTCCTGACCGTTGTGAGAGTTGAGCTTCATGGGAGCATTCTGTTCTTCCGGGAGATAGGGGAATTTAACGAGGAAGGGTTCTGCGAGTTTTTCCTTGAATTTGGGCGCGAGGTTGTTGTATTCCACGCCGTGCTGCTTCAGAATTTTCAAACCTTCGCCTTTTCTGGTGATAGAGAAAGATGTGAGAGTGGTGCTTCTGCCTTCCAGCAGGTCAACCACTTCAACATCGCACGCTTTTGCGCATTTGTAGATAAATGTGAAGCTGAAGTCGGTTTCACCGTTCTCCAAAACTTCATAATCCTCAAGCGATACACCTGTGAGCTTCGCAAGCTCTTCTTTGGTATATCCTTTTGCTTCCCGCAGGTCCTTGATTCTTCCTGCAACCTCTTTCAAACTGTAATCCATTGTTGTGTCTCCTTTCAATTATGACATCTTTTTGTGATTACGAATCTGAATAAAACAAAAAACTCGTCTCAAAAGATAATTCTTTGAGACGAGTTGTAAAACCCGCGGTACCACTCAAATTACGGAATATAATGATTCCGTCACTTACCGGGCTCTAACAAGCCCTTTGCCTTTACGCAGCATTACGGAAGGAGTCTACTTGCTTTCGCGTTCGGTCCTCCGACTCAGAAGTGATAGGTCTTGGAAAGATCAGCGTATTGCCTCGCACCAACCGGCAATTCTCTGTGTTGCTTTACGTTCCAACCGTCTTCGTCACAGTCGTTGTTTTTTGTGATATTCAAATTGTAGCTATAATTATATCACATAAAAAACGGTTTGTCAATAGTTTTGCGCATTATTTTATAAAATATTTTTGCGTACTTCACCACGGGGATTTTTTGCCTCGAATCGCTTTTTTCTTCGAAAAAGATGAAAAATCTTAATTTTTGATTAAATATAAGCTTTATTCTTGTACTGTTCACAGTTATATGGTATACTGTGGGTAATATACTATGAGGTGATCGTTATGACAATCAGTTACAACAGACTCTGGAAATTACTCATCGACAGAAAAATGAAGAAAAAAGAATTGTGTGAGTCGGCAAAAATCAGCCATGTTGTACTCACACGAATGGCACACGGCGAAAGTGTCACCACGGATTCGATTCTCAAAATCTGCGTGGTGCTCGGCTGCCGTATCGAAGACATTATGGAAATCGTGGAGGATGACTCCATGGAACGATATCGAAGCGCCTTTTACAAATGAGCATGAGCTTGGGAGGTCA
>JAZRNC010000225.1:0-9002 GCA_045647965.1 Eubacteriales bacterium
GTTCTCACCGCTTTTATTGACGTTTGCCTCTATTACCTTAAGTCCGTAAATTTCTGCAGTTTCCACGCTCGCGATTGCACCGAGGGCTTTGTCGTTTGCCTCTGCAACCGTCCTTGCCGCAAGAGCCGTGTTATTGGCTTCATCGGTTTCAAATCCGCGCATTTTTATATAATCGTGGCATTGGCTGAGTGCTTGCGGATGACTCGCAACCTTCTTGACATCCTCTATAGTGGCGCTTGGCACACCCAGAAGGTTTTGATGAATTTCCAGTTCATAAATCCCGTTGATGAAAAGTCCACCCGTGAAAATAAGGTCTATGGTCTGACCCACCTCTCCGGCATAGCTATTCTCAATGGGGAGAACTGCAATATCACACTCGCCTCTGACTACCGAATCATAGGCCGCCTTGAAATCGCTATACGAAATTCGGTTTCCGTCAGGGAAGATTCTTCCGGCAGCTATATGTGCAAAAGCTCCTTCAACACCGCTGTACGCCACCTTCAGACCGCTTTGCATACGGTATTGATAGGCACGGGACAGCGACATCAAGTGTTTTAGATAGTCAATATAATATCCTTTTAAGACCTCATCATCAACGAGCGCGGAGTTCTTTGCAATAACGGCATCCTCTCTTTTTTGGTCCAGGATCGGAAGTCCGAATTCTTTCTTGTGTTCATAAACCATTTCGGCAGCTCTCATACGCTTGATAAAAAGCTCCGCCATTTGTGAATCTACTTCATTGATGATTTTTCTTGCTTCTTCCAGTTTGTTTGACATGTTTACTCATCCTTCATCAAAGCTTATCGGCAATATCGAGGATCAACTGTTCCGTTTTTTCCCAACCGAGGCAGGGATCGGTGATGGATTTACCGAAGATATGTTCTCCAGCACACTGCGCACCGTCTTCAAGATAGCTTTCGATCATGAGTCCCTTGACAAGGCGTTTGATGTCCGGATTTTGATTACGGCTGTGAACGATATCTTTAGCGATACGAATCTGTTCAAGGTATTTCTTGCCTGAATTGTTGTGGTTGGTATCTACAATGATGGAGGGATTTGTCAGGTTGGATTTATTGTAAAGTTCTTCCACCCGAAGAAGATCCTCATAGTGGTAGTTGGAGACGCTTCTTCCCGTGTAGTCAACGTAACCACGCAGAATAGCATGTGAATAAGGATTGCCATCACTGGTGACCTCCCAGCCACGGTAGAGGAAAGTATGGCTTGACTGTGCTGCTACGATGGAGTTCATCATCACACTGAGGTCTCCGCCGGTCGGATTCTTCATACCTACCGGAATCTCCAAACCGCTTGCTGTGAGTCGGTGCTGCTGATTTTCAACCGAGCGTGCGCCGACCGCAACATAGGAGAGAAGATCGGAGAGGTAACGGTAGTTTTCGGGGTAGAGCATTTCATCGGCGCAAGAGAAGTCATAATCACGAAGAGCCGCCAAATGAAGCTCGCGGATGGCTACGATACCCTTGTACATATCGGGTTTTGCCTCGGGATCGGGCTGATGGAGCATACCCTTGTAGCCTTGGCCGGTGGTTCGCGGCTTATTGGTGTAGATACGCGGTATGATGATTATTTTATCCGCTACCTGCTCATTGATTCTGCGGAGTCTTGAAATGTATTCAAGCACCGGTTCGCTGTGATCAGCGGAACACGGGCCAATCACAAGAATGAATTTATCCGATCTGCCGTCGAATACAGCGCGGATTGCCTCATCGCGTTCTGCTTTTATCTGTTCCATACGAGAAGTGAGGGGGAATTCTTTCTTTACATCCTGAGGGATGGGCAGCTTTCTGTGGAAGGTCATTGGCATATTTTATTACCTCTTTCATTGGATTGTTTCGTTATGGTAAATAAAAAGTCCGCATTTCCGATGTGCCAAAAGCACGACGAATGCGGACTGTCCGTATCTTTGTTTCCGATGAGATCTTTAATCTTACATCTCGGTTTTCACAAAAGACGGGCAGCCCTTGACAAAGTAATAAAAGTAATAATAAAACTTATTAGCAGTCATGAGTACGCCCTCCTTGTGAATTTGTTTGAAACATTATACACCTATCGGAGAGATTTGTCAAGGGTTTTTTGAAAAAAAGAGAAATTAACTGAATATTTATTCTCGTAACACAATCAACTGCTCGTATAACTACCCAAATTTGTGAAATATTGCGGCTATTTTAGGGTATTTCTGTAATCAAAACACCGAATTCATCATAGAAATAATAGGTTACGCGACAATCTTCGGAATAATTCTCCCACGAGAACAGCACCATTTCGTGTCCGTTCAAATAGCCGCTCGAATCCGTTTTGGTCTTGCCGTTTGCGTATTCCAACACGCGGGTGACTTTCTCGATTTTTTCGTTGTTTAGGAGAATTACATCGTAGGTCATCTCCGGCGTCTGCTCTCCGGTAAGATCAAGGATTGTAGGATCGGGACAGAGGTAAATGCCGTTTTCGGCAAGTGCTGCATCCTCATAGACGTGGCACTGCAAGAGTCGATAGCCGGATTCTTCTTTGTTATGGTAGAACACAGCAAAACCCATGTCCGTCTTTTCAGGGGAAGGAACCACCCAGCCGTCATTATACTCGGAATCATCCGAATCAAAGGCTACGATGATATATCCCGGTTTATAAGCATGACTCCAAGAATGGAAGATATCCACGTCACCGCCTACACTTGCTGCAAGGGAGCGGTCAAGGAAGTTGCCGGTTGTGGTATCTTTGTTGAATGCGCTTTCAAGACGCAGGAGCCAATAAAGACTGGTGTCATCCGATGCACCCTGACCGCGCTCACTGATATCCTCCCATCCCCAGCCAAGCAGAGTGTCTCCGCTTTTGGTGCGGAAAGCAATGTACATTTCGCCTTCGTACTCATTTTCGGGCAGGTGAAGAATATAGGAATCCGTGATTTCGTTCGGTTCATACCTTCTTCTCCAACCTTCTTCCCAGGCGGTATAGTCCTCAAGTTCTCTTTCACTCAGCGTATATGGTTCCATCTGCCCGACAAAATCCCATTCACCGTCATTCCCACGTTGCCATAAGCAGTAGTCCGCTGTGATGCAGATGCTTGGAGAGTCATTATCCGTATGATTGTAACTTTCGTCGGTGCGATACAGAATTTCTGCAACCCGATATTCCGCACCGAGGAGCATGGTATCCCGATTCATCGGATTAGTGATTAAACACACCGCCAGTATCACACAAACGATCACAGCAATCACGATCACCCATACCGCAGGCTTCTTCCACCCCGCAATATTTTTGATGCGTCCTTCCGTGTTACCTTCACCAAAGGCAAGCGGGGAGGCTGCAATGATTCTGCGACCGGTGGCAAGACTGATCAGCGATGCTGAATAATCCGCACGAATGTCACTGCCGAGCTTACGGAGCACCGCTTCGTCGCAGGACATCTCCATATCCTTGCCGGAGAGAATGAATGCGATCCACACCAGCGGATTGAAGCAATGCAGACACAGCGCGGCAAAGGACAATAGCTTGACAATATGATCTCCGCGGCGGATGTGGTGCTGTTCGTGAAGGATAATGTAGTCACGTTCCTTCACCGAGAGGGAAGACGGAAGATAGATCTTCGGGTGGATGAGTCCCATCACGAAGGGGGATTCGATATGGTCAGCGAGATAGATATTATCGCGAAGCTGCACCGCACCGATCAGCCGCCGTTTCAATCGAATGAGTGATAGCGTACTATAAATAAACAGTGCAGCCACACCACCGATCCACACGAATTTGGTGAACAAAATCCAGACTGAACTCCAATCGGTAGAAATAACGTGACGGGTGCCATCTTCAAGAAAATTCGAGGTGGTAACATGCTGAATTCCAATACCGCCATTCAGTACATCACCAATCGCCCGTTGTGCCGCGTCCACTGCCGCAAGGGGGCTAATCGGCTCATTCAAGAGGTCGTAGTTTTGTATTGTCGGCTCTGTCTGTGGAATCAGGCTGACAGGTGCTTCGATATTTATCGGACAGAGCAACCGAAACAGCACGACTGCCCATAGCGCATAAGAAAACACCTTCGGTGTGCGCTTCAGACAAAGACGTATCAATAATACCGCAAGAATGACGACACTTGCAATCTTGCTCATATCATAAATCTGTAAAAAGAACGTGTCGAGCATCACTTCACCCCCCTCATGGAATCGAGAATCTGCTTCATCTTCTCCACTTCTTCATCGGTGTACTTCTTACGTCCTGCGAATGCCGCAAGAAACGCCGGAAGCGATCCTTCAAAGGTGTCCTCCACAAATTTTTCGCTCTGCATAGCGTAGAATTCTTCTTTTGATATAAGCGAAGTCACCGTGCGTTTCACGTTTTGGAATAAACCTCGCTGACAAAGTCGCTTCAGAATCGTATAAGATGTAGATTCTTTCCAACCAAGTTCTTTCTCTGCCATTTTTGCAAGCTCCCGTGAGGAAAGCGGCTCATTTGTCCAGATAATATCCGCAAAACGGGATTCGATTTCTCCGAGTCGGATGTCAGGCATAGTTGTCCCTCCTTTTTACTCTACTGGTTGTCGAGTGTGTTTCTGTGTTTATTCTACGGCGAGTAGAGAAAAATGTCAATGGGGTTGTCCAAAAAGTTACAAAACGTTCACTATTGATTAAGGATGAATTTCTGTTAAAAGAATCTTGTGAAGAAGGTAATGGGAAGCATAAGATCCTCTCTTATCGGAAACAATAGGAACAATCCCATAAACGGAGGTCAATAATTATTATGTTCAAACACGAAAAACAGTTATTCCATCCCGTAGGAGTCGAGGGACCGAATCCTCAGTATGCCGTTTTGCTTCAGGAGCAGCTTGGTGGTGGCAACGGTGAACTAAAAGCCGCGATGCAGTATATGTCCCAAAGTTTTAGAATTAAAGATCCCGAGATTAAGGATCTCTTTCTCGATATCGCCGCCGAGGAGCTGGGGCATATGGAAATGGTAGCGCAGACCATCCATTTACTCAATGGTCAAGATGTGGATGTTACGAAAGTCCAGGCAGGTGAGGTGCAGACCCACGTTTTGCTCGGACTGAATCCCGGTCTCATCAATTCTTCCGGTTACTCATGGACAGCGGATTACGTAACCGTAACGGGCGATCTTTGCGCCGATCTGCTTTCCAATATCGCGTCCGAACAGAGAGCCAAGGTGGTTTACGAATATCTCTATCGTCAGATCGAAGACAAGAAGGTGCGAGAGACCATCGACTTCCTTCTCAACCGCGAAGAAGCGCACAATCAGATGTTCCGTGACGCCTTCAATAAGGTTCAGGAAACAGGCTCTAACCGTGACTTCGGTACAACCCAGGCGGCGAAGATGTATTTCTCAATGTCAAACCCCGGCCCGAATGCTTTCGCAACGGGTGAAACACACGCACCTGCTTTTAAGTAAAAAATTATGTTCGTCACTTTCCGGGACAAGGCGAAACGGACGGTAAAAAAGCCTCACAAACGAATAAGTTCCCGGGCAGACAACAAAACCCCATTGATATCGTTTAATAAAAACCATATCAATGGGGTAATTGTATGTAAAAAAGCGTAAAAGTATGGTTCAAAAGGAAAATATACACATCCGAGGATTGCAACTCCTGATACATACAGCCATTTTTACAATGTGGTGTATTTTTTTATCTTCATTTTGTCAAAGAACAGACCGATCAGGAAGAATTCGGCGATACTGATGATGGACTGCATAGCGTTACCGCCAACACCGAGCAGTGGGGAGTATACGTTGGCTGTGAGAATCACTTCGTAGAGGTAATATCCGCCGATACTGATGACGGATGATAAAATCACAGCGGCAATGTTGCGTCGGCAGAGAATAGCGGTATGCTTCGACGTGAAACAAAGAACTGATAGGATTTTGATGACAAGAGTTGCCGGCGCCCACATCGGGAAACCGCCAAGACAGTCCGCGAGCATTGCTCCGACTCCTCCTGCAAATGCGGCGTAGGGAAAGGGGAGCAGAGCAGCGGTCAGATAAATAAATCCGTCTCCGCAATGGACGTAACCCGTATGAACGGGGAGCTTAATAAAGGTTGTAAAAATAAAAATGACAGCGCAAAGAAGCCCGGAAAGTGAGATCGCTTTGATTTTTGAGGTGTGTTTCATCGATCAAAAATTTCTCCCAAGAATTCTTCAAAACAGATACCGTCGGTTTGGGGAATATCCATTTCTGTAGTTTTGCGAAGGACTTTTGCAATAAACGACGAAGCGTGCTCTACGGCATCTGCAATTTCCCATCCGTTTACCAGATCTGCTGTAATGATGGAAGAGAAAACGTCTCCCGTACCGGCTCTGCACGGGCCCGTTTTGCGTTCTTTGATCTCGGTCGGGGCGGTACCATCTTCATAGATGAAATTAGAAAGGGTATCTCCGCGATCAAGCCCCGAAATCACGATGGTTTTCGGACCCATCTGGCATAGTTTTTTGGAAATTTCGAGTAATTCGTACGATGTCATATCGGATTTGTATTCCGTGCCGGTCAAAATGCACGCTTCGGTCAGATTAGGGGTGACAACGTCCGCAAACGGCATAAGTGTGCTCATTTTTTCGGCAAGTAAGGGGGAATAGGAATGGTAGAGTTTTCCGTTATCTCCCATAACGGGGTCAACCACGGATATGGTGTCATCGGAGCGAAACCGTTTTAAAAAACGACTGACAATGCGAATCTGATCGTGAGAACCGAGATATCCCGTCAGAATTCCACTGAAAGAGAGATTCAGTTTCTCCCATTCGTCGATATACGCGTCAAGATGTTCTGTGAGGTCTACGGAGTGAAAACTTTCGAACGCCGTGTGGTTGGAAAACACCGAGGTGGGCAGAGGACAGCACTGAATTTTGAGTGAAGAGATAATTGGAATCGAAACGGCGAGAGAACATCTTCCGAATCCGCAAAAATCGTTGATTACGGCAATTTTTTTCTGAATATTGTGTGACACGCTGCTATCTCCTTGATTTTTCGTTGTAAATAGTATATAATAATTCTGGTAATATTAAAATACTCAAAATCGGAGAAAAATATATAACCAGATGAAATACATCATACAAAATAACGGCTGTGCGGCGTATCTTCAGCTGTACCGTCAGGTGCGGGAAGATATTACAAACGGTGTGTATTCATATCACGATAAACTCCCGTCGAAACGGACGGTTGCCGATGAGCTCGGAATCAGCACGATAACCGTCGAACACGCCTATGCACTGCTCGAGGATGAGGGATATATCGAGTCGAAGGAGCGAAGCGGCTACTATGTAATCTTTCGCACAAGCGATATGTTTGCGACGTTTGAATCGTCTATTCGGACTCAGACATTACTTACTAACGAGGAGAATCAATCCTCCGTGGATTTTCCGCTGTCGGTTCTGACGAAGAAAATGCGAAAAGTGATTTCCGATTACGGTGAGGCTATTCTATGTCGACCGCCGAGCCGCGGTTGCGAGGTGCTTCGCGAGGAGATTCGCCGATATCTGTTAAGAAGTCGTGGAATCGTGGCTGATACCGATCAGATCATCATCGGTTCGGGAGCGGAATATTTGTACGGATTTATTACGATGCTTCTCGGACGGGATCGCCGTTACGCCATAGAATCGCCGTCGTATCAAAAGATAGAACTGGTCTATCGATCCGCCGGTGTTCTCTGTGATCTGCTGCCCCTTGGGGAGGACGGCATTGACAGCGCCGCTCTTGCTGTCACAGAGGCGGACGTTTTACATATCACACCGTACCGCAGTTTCCCGAGTGGGGTGACGGCGTCTGCCTCAAAGCGGCACGAGTATCTGCGATGGGCGTCTGAGAGGGGACGGTATCTTGTGGAAGACGATTTTGAATCGGAGTTTTCCGTTTCAAAAAAATCGGAGGAAACACTGTTTTCCGATACGAAACAAGACAATGTTATTTATTTAAACAGTTTTTCAAAGACGATCTCTCCGGGATTGCGTGTTGGGTATATGGTTCTTCCGCGCCATCTTTCCGATATTTTTGAATCGAGATTGGGATTTCTTTCCTGTACAGTTCCGACGTTTGAACAGTACGTGATTGCCGAACTACTCTCGTGTGGGGATTTTGAGCGGCACATCAACTGTGTCAGAAGAAAAAAGCGAAGGGAAGCGGAATTACAGCGAAGTATAAAATAAAAAACATAAAAAAACGGAGAAGCTGTAGCAGCATCTCCGTTATATCGTAGGTTTTCGGATTACGTGTGGCTGTATTCGTGTTCGTGCTCGAGAGGACGGAACAGCAGGGACACACACCATGCGCCAGCGAGGGCAACAGCGGTATAAATGATTCGTGCAAAAAGCGAACCCTGGCCGCCGCAGATCCAGGATACGAGGTCAAAACGAAACAGTCCGATGGAACCCCAGTTCAGCGCTCCCACGATTA
Organism: Eubacteriales bacterium; assembly: GCA_045647965.1. Taxonomy (GTDB): domain Bacteria; phylum Bacillota; class Clostridia; order Oscillospirales; family CAG-272; genus UMGS1696. The sequence goes on from JAZRNC010000225.1 coordinate 8,398, forward strand.
CGAGAATCAATGCAATGCGATCAAGCATAATAGCCTCCTTTTTGGTTTGCTCTGAGTTTAGTATGGCACCGAAACGTCGATTTACGCAAGGGAATATTCGGTAATGTGATTTTTTTGATATGAAAAACATATATTGAAGTATCACAAAAAGGGGGCATTACCGGAATGCTGGAACTTCTTTTATCGATGCTTGCGGGGTTCTCGCTGACGATGCTGTCGTCGGCGGGAGGAAATCATTTTCCGCCGCAGTTATCCCGCGAGGAAGAAAATGAATATTTTTATAAATTCAAAAAAGAAAACGATCCGACAGCAAGGGAAAAATTGATCGAACACAATCTTCGTCTCGTCGCACACATCGTCAGAAAATACTATTCATCGAGTCCGCTGGAAGATGATTTGATCTCCATTGGAACGATAGGACTCATTAAAGCCGTGGATTCCTACGATATGGATAACGGTGTTCGCTTTGCTACGTATTCCGCAAAATGCATTCAAAATGAGATACTTATGTATTTTCGCTCGCAGAAGAAACTGAATCAAGAGGTATCCATCAACGAAACGATCGATACCGATCGTGACGGTAATCCACTGACGTATATCGATAT
>JAZRNC010000226.1:0-3253 GCA_045647965.1 Eubacteriales bacterium
GTTACTGCTAAAAAAGGCGACATCATCGCGTGCTTATATGACAGTGCGCTGACTACGCTCAAAAGATATCAGCCCGAGGACGATACAGTATATCTTGTCCCCGAAAACGATACGATGAAGCCGATTGAAATTCGCGGCGCCAAGCGTGAGAAGCTGATGATTCAAGGGGTTGCGACCATGGTGATAAAGAGTTTGGAGTGAGGAGGATATTTATGGCTTGGTTTACAGAACAAATTATTTCAGATTTTTTGAATAGATGCGAAGATCATAATATTGCAACAGAGGTATTACGCGATACTCTTGCAGATGACATTGTGGTGAAATTAGGCACTCAAAAATATGTTGGAAAAGAAAATGCAATCAAGTATCTTGAAGAAGTGTCCGCTGCTATATCGTCAGAGCATGGCTTTTTTGCACTTCCGGTAATCATTGTTGGGGTAAATGATCCTATTAATAATTTAATCGAAGATAAAGAATATAAAGCTGTAGCACTTCACAGCAAACTGGAAGAATACATTTCATGGTATTTGTTTATCAAGGGTAACGAAAACTTTCAAATCAACTCTATTACCGCTACACGCGGTGCAGGGTATCAATACTATAAAGATTATTACGTAAAACAAGAGTATAAGTAAAATCGAAAGGAGCACAAATGCCCGAAAAAACACGCACCGATGACGGATGCCGTCATATGCCCAAACTGAAATGCCCGTACGGCAATCACCGCTTCGCTGATGTACCCGACAAAGATTTCCGCAACGAGCTGGAACTGCGGAAGCTGAAAGAAAACGAATCCCTCGGCTACGGAGATTCCATTCTCCTCTGTCCGAAATGTCAGAATCCGGTTGTTCTCAGTGTAAAAATCCTGCGCCATCCGACAATGCACAAAGTTGTCCGTACGCAAACCATATAACTGCCGCTTCGCGCGGCGAATACGTTCCATCCTCCCGGCTGTGAATTCGGGATTACACTTATAAAGTTAGGGTCGGAATTGACATAACAATTGGATACAAATCCCACGGGATGACTGTATCTTATTGCTATGTTGATTCCGATTTTTTTATTTGAAAGGAGTAAAAACATGAAAAAATGTACTTACAAAAACTACGAAGATCTTCCGCTGATGCTGGATGCCAAGGTGTTGAGTAATGTACTTGGCATCTCTCGGTCATCCGCTTATGAGCTTATGAAAAAAGAAGGATTCCCGGCGCTGTGGATCGAAGGACGCGTTGTTGTGCCGCGGGATAAATTCATTGAATGGGTAGAACAGAACACGGGAAAGTGAGGTGCGAAATTGAAAAGAATAGACAGCGAATATCATTTTACGCTTGAAGACATCAAAAAAGTGATGCGCGAAAGTTACTTTGATAAGAGTAGATTTCGGGGACAGATCAATTGCGGGACGGAAATCTGCGAGAAGTATGCCCTGCAGGAATTGTGGTTTATACGTGAAATAAGGTACGGGGAGTTTGTTTGGTCACAAACAAGTGTGCGCGAGTTGCTGATGAATGAAATGACCGTATCCGATTTGGATTCGGCAGTACATCATGTAAAAACTCCGCCGGGATGCGAACGGCATCGAATCGTTGCGAAAGTTCTGTTTTTCTTTCTCGTGTTTGGTGAAAATCTTTGGGATCGTCATTACAGAAAAGAAATAACGGGGGATGATATTGTGAAAGAGATATACGATTTTATCGAGAAGTCTGAGTTCAAATTCGGTGAAGGATTCTTTGGAGCGGAGGTGTTTGAATATGGACACAAACAGAATTGATATCACCGAAAACGCTCAAGAATTCTTCGACCGATTCTTTGCATTCGACCTGCTTGACCTCTATCAAAATCACAAAATTGCATTCGAAGCTGACTATTCACTTCGCCTCTTATGGGAAGCACAGAAAGTGTGCATCCGGGATTGGCAATTCAGCCGTGAGCGCATCCGCAAAATACTGTACGATGAGCTGTCGCTCGAAATACTCCTCAACGCTATTGGCGGTTACAAAATCTACTGTACAACACCGTGGGACTTGTCCATCATCATTCTCGCAATGCTTACGATCTGCAAATACAATCAGGATCTTCTTGAACCAATAAAGATGAATGAGATTCGCAGCCAGAGCATGATCTGCTTTGCCGGAAGCGGCTTCCTCGATTATGCAAACGCGAAAAACAAAGCGGATTTCTTTTCGTATGCGAAAGGAAATTTCTTTCCTCTGCCGAAACGTATATTCAATCTCGGCTTATCGTCGGGCGAAATTCTTGTGTATGCGTATCTGCTCTTCCGCGAGGACAGAACAACATTCAAGTGTCATCCGAGCTACACGACCATCGGCGAAGCTGTCGGCATGAGCAAGAACACGGTGAAAAAATATGTGGACGGGCTTGAAGAAAAGCGGTTGATCGAAACGCGGTATACGACCGTGCAGACGAAAGACGGCCGCGTGCATAACGGTACATTGGAGTACACGATCCTGCCGCTGAACGTGGCGGAGGAATACTACGATGCAAAGCAAATGAAGCGGGTGGTGCAGGAGCAGGCTAAGGCAAACTTCTTCAAAAAGCTTGCAATGTTCGATAAGAAGCGCGAGAAGTCAAAAGGTTAAAAACTGCGCCGCATAATCAAAGAAAAGCGGTTTTGCGGCGGTTACAGTGAGGGGACTTGGTCTGAATATTGGAAGCAGGATAAAGAGGCGGCTCAACTGCCGCCAACTGACACCGTCCGGCAACGCCGGTCGGGAATTTTAAGCCGTTTTGACGGCTTTTTCGGGATAATTCTAAAGCAATGATATTTCATGCGTGACTCACGGAAAGGCTGACCTTGCAATATGCGTCTCAAGAGACGATAATATCGGTTATTTGGGCGGTTTTACGCGGCTCAACAAAAATGCACACTCGAAAGGAGAAAAAACATGAGCGAAAAAATGGGAACGAAAAATATCCGCATGACGGATGAAATGATATCCGCCTGCGAGAAGTACGCGGCGGAATATAACGCGGGAAACGCAAACGCATTCGTCCGCGATGCGATTGAATTCTATATCGAATGGCTGAACCGCAACGGCACCGAGAAGTTTCTCACGCCTGCATTGGAGTCGGTCATCACGGCAAAGCTGCGCGACAGCGAGAACAGGATCTCGCGGATGCTGTTCAAGCTTGCGGTCGGCCAAAATTTTCTTGCGCATCTGTATGCAAGTACCATAGACTGTGATGAAGTTTTTATCAAAACCTTGTATGCTGATGCACAGGACGAAGTGCG
>JAZRNC010000227.1:0-15497 GCA_045647965.1 Eubacteriales bacterium
TCACTCCGACGAAGTCGGAATATAACTCTTGCTTTCTCTGCCAATGTATGTTATAATATAATCAGTATTATAGGGGTATGGGCTTTGCCCTGTGCCTTTGTAATACAAAGGCGAAACTGGCGATAAACAAAACGATAAATAAGAATTTGATGAGGTAGTAATATGGCAAACTATAGTATTTGTGGAATTGATTGTGATTCATGTAGATTCAAAACAGAACAAAACTGCAAGGGCTGTAAAACGATTAAAGGCAATGTGTTTTGGGGCGAATGTGATTTATACAAATGTAATTCACAAAAAAATCAAGAACATTGCGGAAAATGCTCTCAATTTCCTTGTAACACATTGAAAGAGTGGGCATCGTCTGAAAATTCTGAAAGAATAGACAATTTGAGAAAACTATAAGTTCCAATTTATTGAATACTTAACCCCGACAGACCATTAAAAATCTGTCGGGGTTACTTATTTGTTTACAGCGGAGCAATTATGCCTTTTTGGACCGTCGAGGACGCCGGTCCCTACAAGAAATATCCAAACTTCCTTATGAGAAGTCCGCTTTACCGCGAGAATTTTTTCAAAAAACACTATACAAAAAACTGTTTCTGTGATATAATATTAAAAAAAGAACAAATTTTCGTTATGGTGAGAACAAATGTTACAAAAACAGTATTTGTGTATCGATCTGAAATCGTTTTTTGCTTCCGTGGAATGTGTGGAGAGGGGACTTGATCCGATGACGACGAACCTTGTGGTAGCGGATGCGGAGAGGGGGCGTGGGACGATATGCTTGGCGGTAACTCCGGCGATGAAATCTCTCGGCGTGAAAAATCGATGCCGCGTATTTGAAATTCCCGAACACCTTTCCTACATTATGGCGCCGCCCAGAATGCAGAAGTACATTGATTATGCGGCAGAGGTGTATGCGGTGTATCTTTCGTATATTTCCCCTGAAGATATCCATGTTTACTCGATTGATGAGGCATTTATGGACGTAACGCAGTATATTCACCTCTATAACGTGACGGCGAAAGAACTTGCCGTGAAAATTATGAACGATATTTACGAAAAACTTGGGCTTCGGGCGACCTGTGGAATTGGAACGAATTTGTATCTTGCCAAGATCGCGCTCGATATTGTTGCGAAGAAATCGCCGGATTTTATTGGAATTCTTGATGAAGAATCGTATTGCCGCTGTATGTGGAATCACCGTCCGATTACGGATTTTTGGAGAATCGGAAACGGAACAGCGCGTACGCTGATGCATCACGGTGTTTATACGATGGGACAAATTGCACGGATGCCGGAAGAACTTTTGTACGGATGGTTTGGCGTGGATGCCGAACTTTTGATCGATCATGCGTTCGGCAGAGAATCGACGACCATCGCGGATATCAAGTCTTACCGTGCCAAAGATCACTGCCTTTGCAGCGGACAGGTACTGATGCGTGATTATTCGTACGAGGAGGCGATGCTGATCGTTCGGGAAATGACGGATCTTTTATGCCTGGATATGGTGGATAAACGTCTCGTGACAAGCTCCGTCACACTGCAGATTGGATATTCGCACACGGTCGCCAGAGAGGCGTCAAAAGGCACAGCAAAGCCTATAGAGGTGACGAATGCGGATTCCGTTTTGATTCCCGCCGTAGTCTCTCTGTACGAAAAAATCGTCGACAAAAATTGTCCGATACGCCGTATTGATTTATGCTGTAACCGTGTGATTCCCGAGGAGAGCCGACAGATCCGTATGTTTGACGAGGAAATTACACAAACGAAAAATCATAAAATACAGAAAACGGTGTTGGAAATTAAAAAACGATACGGAAAAAATGCCATACTGAAAGGGATGAATTATTTTGAATCGGCAATGACTCGCGAAAGAAATTGCCAGATAGGAGGACACAAAAGTGGAGAAAAATCATAGAACGCCTATGTCTGCGGCAGACCGAGCCAAACAGTTTATGCCGTTTTCAGCCCTTGGGGGACTTGCGGCGGCGCTTTCGGCAAAAGAAAAAATATACCTTCAGAAGAAAGAGGTGGCGGACGATACCGCTGTGGAGATCGATCGGATTTTGCGTAAATTACAAGTGGGAATGACGGCGCGTATCACGTATTTTTGCCGAGGGGAATACGTTGACGTGAGGGGCGAGGTACTGGAATACGATTTGAAAAAGAGACGGATTCGCTTGGATGGGAGAGAAATCTCATTCGACGACATTTACAGAGTTTGTGTTTTAGAAAAGAAAATTGTCTGAGAGGACAAAAAAACAGCGGTACGTGCTCGTATCGCTGTTTTTCTATAGTCGAGTGTTATCTGTTGAGAATGAACTTGGTAAGTTCTACGGGATCTACGATCTTACCATCCTTGTAAACACGCATATTGCCGGAAGCGATTTCGTCGATCAGGATAACTTCGTCGTTGTTGTAACCGAATTCGAACTTGATATCCCAGAGATCAAGACCGATGGATTTGAGGTCGTCGGCAACGATCTTTGTGATCTTCAGAGTCTGTTCCTTCATATTTTCAAACATAGCGGGGGACATAACGCCAAGAGCCGCAAGGCCTTCACCGGTTACTAGCGGATCGCCCTTTTCGTCGTTTTTGAATGTACATTCGACGTAACCGCCTTCAAGAACGGTACCGTCTGCAATGTATTCACCGTAACGGCGGATGAAACTTCCCGTTGCTACGAGACGGCAGATAACTTCAAGTCCGTGACCGAATACTTTACCGGGAAGAACTTCCATTGTCGCGTCGTCAACGTTTGCGGATACGTAGTGTGTCTTGATGCCTGCTTTTTTGAGAAGTTCGAAATAATAAACAGAAGTCTGGAGGTTTGCTTTGCCGATACCGTCGATGGTAAGACCAACTGTGTTTTCACCCGGATCAAACACGCCGTCCTTGCCCGTGCAATCGTCCTTGAATTTTAAAAGTACGTTGCCATTTTCAAGCTGGTATACGTCTTTGGTCTTTCCTGTGTAGATCTTGTTCATAATTAACTCCTTACGTTATTGTCGAAATAATCATAGAATTGATACTTATATTATATCACAAAAATCTGCTTTTGTCTGTATTCTGATAAAAAAATAACAGAAAAATAAATGAAAAATTTTGTTGTTCACGCGAGAAAAAATTAGAAACTTTTCATAAAATAAATGGTGCGCTTATTCAAAAAGTTCCGTGGATAAATAGCGGTCGCCACCGTCGGGAAGAAGGACGACGATGTTTTTTCCCTCATTTTCAGGACGTTTGGCAATTTCAATGGCGGCGTGGAGGGCAGCGCCGGACGAAATACCGCAAAGGAACCCTTCTCGTTTTCCCACGGTACGGGAAGCTTCCATTGCACTCGTATCGCTGACGAGGAAGATTTCATTGTAAACGGTGGTATCCAGAGTTTCGGGAATAAATCCGGCTCCGATACCTTGTATTTTGTGCGCTCCGGCGATTCCTTTCGACAAAACAGGGGAATTCTCAGGCTCGACCGCTACAATTTTTACCCCGGGAACGTGTTCTTTAAGATAACGGCCCGTGCCGCTGATCGTACCACCCGTTCCAACGGCGGAGACAAAAATATCGATGTTTCCGTCGGTGTCGGCGAGAATTTCGGGACCGGTGGTGCGGTAGTGGGCTGTGGGGTTGGCGGGATTTGCGAATTGATCGGGAATAAAGCTGTTCGGGATTTCCAGAGCAAGTTCTTTGGCTTTTTGGATGGCACCTGCCATTCCGAGTTTTCCGTTAGTGAGAACGAGCTCTGCGCCGTATGCCTTCATCAGTTTTTGACGTTCTGCCGACATCGTTTCGGGCATAACGATGATAAGGCGATAACCTCTGGACGAGGCAACCGAGGCAAGACCGATGCCCGTGTTACCGCTTGTCGGTTCGATGATGACGGAATTTTTGTGTAGAATCCCATTTTTTTCGGCTTCGTTCAGCATTTCGAGCGCTACACGGTCTTTCGCGGAGCCTGCAGGATTGAAGGATTCAAGCTTGGCAAAAACTTTTGCTTTTAATCCATAGAAATTTTCGGTATTTGTTAGTTCCAAAAGGGGAGTTTTCCCAATAAGCTCATCAATAGAGGTATAAATTCTTGACATATCGTTTTCCTCGCTACATAAAGTGTACGGTTTTATTATAACATACTGGGAACGCCTTGTCAACTTACGGAGGTGGACGAAAAAGATAGCCTCTTTCTGTTGACAAAATGCTTAGGATGTTTTATAATAAATTGAGTATGAAAAAAAGCGAAAAGATAAGAAATGCGGAGAAAACATGGATATAAAGCTGAATTATTTGGATAGTGGGGGCGGAGAAGTGTTGCTCCTTCTTCATGGTAATGGAGAGAGTAATGCGTACTTCGTACACCAAATAGAATATTTTCAAAAGAAATATCGGGTAATCGCGGTGGATACTCGAGGACACGGCGGTTCTCCGCGCGGAACGGCTCCGTTTACTCTTTCGCAATTTGTAGAGGATCTGCGGGAATTCATGGAGGAACTTTCCATTCCGAAGGCGCATATTCTCGGTTTTTCGGACGGCGGAAATATTGCGTTGATGTTTGCCATGAAGTATCCGAATATGGTAGATAAACTCATTTTGAACGGTGCCAATCTCGATCCGTCGGGAGTCAAATCCATTATTCAGATTCCGATCCGTATTGGTTACCGTGCGGCATGTATGAGTGCGAAAAAGCATCCCGAAGCTACGGGAAACTGTGAACTGTTATCCCTTATGGTGAATGAGCCGAATATTCAGCCGGAGGAGCTTGCCGGACTTCGCAAAAGAACTCTCGTAATTGTAGGAACGAACGATATGATTAAAGAAAAGCACTCGCGGCTTATTTATAAAAGTCTTCCGAATGCGGTTCTTGCCATTATCCCCGGAAATCATTTTATCGCTAATAAAAAACCGAAAATGTTTAATGAGGTAGTCGGACGGTTTCTTGAATCGTGAGGCTGTGAGAGGATTACTCTTGGCGTTTTCTCTTGACATTTTCTTGCTTTTGTGTTAATATGATAGTAAAGTCAGAACTTATGAGGTGAAATATGACACATTCCTTTTTATTGATAGGACAGTCCAATATGGCAGGAAGAGGGGATCCCGCAGAAGTGGAACCCATCGTGAACGATAAAATTAAGGTTCTGCGCAACGGCCGTTGGCTGGGTATGTACACGCCGGTCAACAACGACCGTATGTACGCCGGTGTTTGTCTTGCAGAAAGTTTTGCCGACTGTTACGCCAAGGAGCGCAACGTTAATGTTGGTTTGATTCCGTGCGCAGACGGCGGAACGTGCCTCGATCAGTGGAAACCGGGCAGCCTTCTCTACGACCACGCGATCTATCAGGCAAGACTTGCCGCACGTACTTCCAATATTGCCGGTATTCTTTGGCATCAGGGGGAATCGGATTGTTCGAATACAAGATATCCTACGTACGCAGAACGCCTCAAAGCATTCATTGAATCTCTTCGTCGCGATCTTGACTTGTATGATGTACCGTTCCTCATGGGAGGACTTGGCGATTATCTGAAGGATAACGAGCCCGGAAGCGACATTTCAAGAAATTACGTTCATGTGAACGAAGCGCTGAAGCAGGTGGCTATGGAATTGCCTATGACGGGATTTGTTTCTGCGGAAGGACTGCAGGATAAGGGGGATAAACTCCATTTCAATTCCGCATCTCTTCGCGAATTTGGCTGTCGTTATTACGAGGCGTTCAAAATCCACGAAGATAAAAACAAAGTCTATGTTGAAAAGAACAGCGAGGCAACGGCAATTCGCTCCGCGATGGAACTTTTGTAATTTTTCGATGACGGAATATACGAAAGACAACATTGTTAAGTGTCAAATAGACTCCCTGTGTTATAAAAAATGATAGAGAGACAAAAAAGGAAACGATCGACAACGACGTGTCGCGTTTCCTTTTTTGTTGTTTTATGCGTTCAGATCAATTTCGGCGATTTTTATGTATTTATATTCTGCATTTTCATAAATGACGTAGGCTTTGCCGAGTGATTCGGAATAATTCACGTCACTGTATCCACCAAGTTTGTCGATGAGTAGTTTTTCCCACGTTTTACCGTCGTCGTGAGAGAGGCGCAGAGTGATGTTGATTCTTGCTCTTCCGCCTTCCTTTAACCCAAGATCGTTATCGCAGTTTGAGAAGAGAAGAATATTTCCTGCACTATGTAATCCCGCGTCACAGATGGGGTCTGGGAGGTTTTTGTCGAGATAGGTTTCCGACCAAGTGCTTCCACCATCCTTGCTCTTGGCAATAAGACGGCATCTTGCGTCATCTTCATTTCGGAAGTTGATCATTACAGTACCGTCGGACAACTCTGCAACGCCACCTTCGCTCGGGTTTTTTACAAGGTCAATGATTTCGCCGACCTGCCACGTGGTTCCACAGTCGTCACTGTAATAAGAAGTGGAATAAGAAGGGCGGTGGGAGTAAATATTCATTTGGTTATATCCTATCCACATAGGAACGATCAGTCTGCCGCTTGAAAGCTTAGCACCGTGTCCGGGACCGATTGCTACGACGTTCCAAGCAAACGGAATTTGCTTGTCAAAGGAATCGGTGAGCTCTCTGCGCTCACTCCAAGTCATTCCGTAGTCGTGGCTGACACGAATAAAGAGTCGGATATAATTCTCACAGTGCAGGAAGTAGACGGTAGAACCGTCGGCAATCATGACAGGGTTGTTGTTGGTGAGTCGGCGGTAGCCGTGGACGAGAACAGTTCTCTCACCCCAGGTGCGTCCGCCGTCCGTACTGCGGCGCATGGCAACGTCAATCGCGGAATTATCGTCTCCTTGACGGCACTCATAATATGCAAGAAGAGAACCGTCGTCAAGCGCAACAATTCCGGGAATTCGGAACATAGGATATTCTCCGGTTTTGATGGGTTCATCCTGTGCTAAATATTCCCTTAATTCCGGAAGATTCATCAAAGACGTTTCTACTGTGGTAATATGATTGATTTTCATAAGATGGACATCTTTTCTTGTATTTTAAGGAAATCAAAGCAGAGGAAGAACGGTATCGAAAAGCTCCTTTTTCACCTGTTCGCTGAGAGGAGCGAACGGAGCACGAGCGGGACCGAAGTCGAAGCCGAGCTCATCAAGAAGTGCCTTTTCACCCTGCATAACTCCCGCACGGCAGAGCGCGGCGATAATCACGTCAATTGTTTTCTGCAGTTCGATGGCTTCTGTTAATTTTCCATCAAGGAAGAGATTGTAAAGTGATACGAATTTTTCTGCCATAAAGTTGAATGTACTGCCGATGGCGCCGTCCGCTCCCAGGGAAAGACCGGCAAGGAACGTTTCGTCGTATCCGTTGTAGATGATCTTATCGGGGAATGCGGTCTTAAACTGACGGAGGGCAAAGTAATCCTGCGAGGTGTGCTTGATACCGATGAATCGGTCATCGGAGAGGAATTCACTCACGTTGTCAACGGTAAGATTAACGCCAGAGAAAGCGGGGAAGTTGTAAACGAGCATAGGAAGATTTACGGCGTTTACGATATCGAAGTAGTATTTTTTGATTTCGGCGAAACTGAATTTATAGTAGAACGGCGCAACGGATGAGATGGCGTCGTATCCGAGATCTGCGGCGTATTCTGCGAGAGAGATGGCTTGCTTTGTGGAAATGGCTCCGATATGAGCGATCAGAGTTGCCTTGCCTTTCGACGCGTCAGCAACGACCTTCAGGATCTGACGGCGTTCTTCATCGGAGAGAAGGAATGCTTCCGCTGTGCTTCCGTCCACGTAGAAGCCGCGTACTCCCTTTTTGAGATTGTATTCAACGAGACCCCCGAGAACGTCCTCGTTTACGCGATCGTTTTTGTCATACGGGGTGAGAAGTGCGGGAAAAATACCGGAAAAAGTGTTACGCATTATTGAAACCTCCAAAAAAATATGGTATAATACAGTATAATTATAACAGCAATAAACACCTATTACTTGCATTTTACGGCTGATAAATAGTAAATTCTTGCTTATTTTGAGGGACTATGGAATGGGAATTATTTTTTGAAGAAAATGGCATCGATACCCTTGCCAACAAAAAACATACGCACGATGACGAAGTGGAGATCATCCACGTTCTGTCCGGCAGGGGGAGTTTTCTCGTGGGGGATTCTCTTTATGAAATCCAACCGCAAAGTGTGTTCATAATTGATTCGAACGTACTGCATTATTCCTCTCCGTTGGAGGATGTTCCGTATATCCGAAACAAACTGATTTTGCCAAAGAAAAGATTGATATCTTTGTTTGAGCTTTGTTCGGAAGATTACAAAATCCTGTTGCAATCCTCAGGGTATCTTACAAAAACGGAATCCGATCGATTATCCACACTGTTTTTTGAATTGTCGCAGACACCCGGAAACGGGTTTATAGGAATGAAAACCATATGCCAAATTTTTGACCTATGTTTGTTTGTAGGGAAAGAACGGGACCGTCTGCCGTCCACTGTCGATCAGGTGCTAAAGTACATTCATCAGAATCTTTCGGATCCCCTTGACATTGAAACGATTGCTGAAACGGTGCATTTGTCATCCTACCGTCTTTGTCACGTATTTAAAGAAAAAACGGGTTTTTCGATCATGGAATATGTACGGCTTCAGCGTGTCATACGAGCAAAAACTTTGCTTGAGTCGACGGATAAATCGGTATCGGACATAGCAATAGCGTGCGGATATGATAATTTTTCCTATTTCAGCCGACTGTTTAAAGAGATCTGCGGGAAAAGTCCGAGGGAGTATCGGAAGATGAATATGGGGAAGAAATAACAGAGCAATAGAGAAACAAAGAGAGGAGTCGTCAGTGCCGATACGGCGGAGATTTATTCCACCGGTCGTTACACGGACGATTCCTCTTTTTTTATTTTTGTGAAAATTCCGTTTGTTTTTGGAAATAGGACAGGATGCCGTCGGTGATCCCGCTTGCGGCTTTTTGAATTCCGACCTCACTGACCATCAGTTCGTATTCTTCCATGGAGGTCATAAATCCCACTTCAATGAGCGCGGCGGGGAATTTCGGATTTTTACACATGGCAAGCATCTGGTAGCGAGAGCCCTGGTAATGTCGTCCGAGTGATGATGCCGTGTGTTCTCCCACTTCATCGGCAAGAAGCCGTCCACCGTCCATACACCACAGCGCAAGAGCACCGCGGATCCGCGTGATATCGCTGGTATATCCCATAGAATTCTGATGGATGGAGAGACAGAGATCGGGCTCTAATCCCTCGAGAATTTTCACCCGTGCATCCAGCGAAAGATTGGAATCCGAGACTCTCGTCATAAGGACGTTTGCACCAAGTGCGGAGAGTTTTTTTGACACCGCCGTGGCGATTCGTAGATTGATATCTTTTTCGTGAATCGATGTGGATGGACTCGTAAATACACCGGGGGCGCCGATGTCGTAACCGCCGTGACCGGCATCGAGTACAATCGTGATCCCGGCGAGGGGAGCATCGCTTGAAAAATCCACGGGGATTGGATTTCTGGCACTGACGACTACGGCGTCATCTTCATAATGCAGATCAAATCCGTAAAAATTGCGGGTATCCCGTAGAGGGAATGCGTATGTAACGCTTGTTGGATTTCGGGTAATTTTACATCCTACAAACAAGGGATTCTCGGCAATCTCTGGAACGGGAGAGGTGGCGGAATTTACGTTAAAGAGAGTCACGGCAAAATGCCCGTCGACTACCTCTCCGTGATACACGAGCTTGTCCGAGGTAGCACAGCGGATGGTTGTGTATTTTCCCTCATTCGAGACGGTTATTCTTGATATTTCGGCGGCAGAGGGGGTGTGAGATACCGGTATTTCTTCCACAAGGTCTTCGGAAACGTAACCGCCCATTCGAAGTTCATAGAAACCATTTTTCTGATTGACGGCGAAATCCGTCATTCCCTTCGATTGGACGGTGTAGTCGTTATAATAAGAGCTTGTCTCGGAAATTTTCAGTAGGGTATAGTCGTCCTTCGCGCGCACGCACAAGAACGCATCTTTTCCGAGAACGCGCACATTGGCACCCTTTGCCGTGACAGTTCCGTCACGGTGAGAAACGGAAAACGTGATGTTTCCCGCTTCCAGGATTTCGCCTTCGGATGCGGAAGGTAATTTGATACTTGCGCCGTAGGTCACACCGACATATCCGCCCGCGGCGTAGGTGGTTTTGGGGTTGCCGAGGAGTATGAGAGGAGTGGTGACTCCGCCCACAGTGGCGGATACGTTACTGTTGTATGGGGCGATGCACGATACCCACAGGGAATCGGCGGATGTCGCAATTGATTTCGTGGGATAGATCGACGTGGGGGACAGCGAAGACAAAACGGGATCCTTTGGTTCGGTGGAGTTGGTGATTTGCGACGTAGCGTACGTGATGGTGAAATCGTAATCCACACCGTTTTGCGTGAAGGTGAACGTATTTTCGCCTTTTTTAAGTTCCACGTAAACGCTGAAGAAGCCGCTTTTCGTCGTTCCGATCTTTTGTCCATTCATTGTGAGGGAGTAATAAGGATCGGCCATTCCGATGAGGAACGTATTTTTTTCGTAGGTTACTGTACCGTTTTGCGGGGATGTGAACGTGACGCCGTGACCGTTCGATTGGATATCGGTATAAATGATCTCGTCTTTATAGGAGAACATGAGATCGTCGGATGCGCCGCGTGTGTTCTTGTTGATCTCTTCGTATCCGTAAAAAATACTGCCGCGGTACGATTCTTCACTGCGGGCAAACTGGATCTGTTCGGACAGTTCTCCGATGGGATCCGCCCACTCTCCTTCTTCGTAGCGGTAGGCGGCGTGGGAGACGTACAGCTTGATATTCGTTCCGTTGAGCTTGGCATTCCACCAACGGGTGACGACGTCAAACGGAGAGGATTTGGTATCAAAATCCCAATAGATCTGAGGGGAGATATAATCGATATATCCACCGTCGATCCAGGCGAGCGCATCGCAGTACAGAGAGTGATACGCTTCAAAGTTGGCAGTGGCAGAACCACCGTTTTGTCCGTTGTCATTCTGCCAAACGGCGAAGGGGGATACGCCGAATACGCAGTCCGGATCGGTGTCGTGAACGGTGTGATAGATTTTTTCGATCAAACGGTTGATATTATCTCTGCGCCAATCGGCAACGTTATCAAAATTTTTCCCGTAAAGCTCATATTCTTTGGCATCGTCGAAATCAATGGCTTTGCCGCTGTTGTCGTACGCTGGGTATGGGTAGAAATAATCATCGAATACAATACCGTCCACGTCATACTTTTTCACGATCTCACGCACACCGTCGGCAACGAGATCGTGAACGGCTGGCAGGGCGGCATTGAGGTACAGTTTACCGTCACTGTATTTTACGGCGAGAGAAGGATCTTTTTTTACGGGATGGTTATCGGGAAGATCTTCAATATTTGTCGGAAGTACGGTGACACGCAGCGGATTCACCCACGCGTGTACAAAAATATTTCTTTTGTGTCCTTCGCGGACGATGTAATCGAGGGGATCAAATTCAAGAACCCCGTTTGTGGAGATCACGCCGGCAACCGGGAAAATCTCGCTATGATAAAGCGCGTCACAGGATGGGCGCACTTGGAAGAAGATCGTATTGAGGTTGTTTTTTTCGCACGTATCAAGGATGGCATCAATTTCCGCCTTTAATTCTTCGGCGCTGAGATCAGGTTTGGTAGGAAAATCGAGATTAAAAACGGAGGCGATCCAAACACCGCGTACTTCGGAATCCGGATGGATGATACGCATCGTAGTGGGCATAGATGGATCGGCAGACACTGGCGGACGGGTGAAATCGTAATTTTTTTTGCACGAGGAAAAAATGAAAAGGATAAAAAGCAAAGTAGTCAAAAGAAATAGGCTGCGATGCTTGTTCATAGACAAATCCTTTCGGGGTTCAACAATATCTGATTTCATTGTAGCATAAAACAGTTCAGTATTCAAGTACAAAGTTTTAAATTACGTGTATAATATGAAGTATATGGGGAGCGGGATAAAAAAATCACAGAGAATCCCTTTGCTCTGAGACTTCTCTGTGATTTATTTTCAGTCTTCCGTCATATCCGAGAGGAACGTTACTTTCATATAGTCGGCGGGGTTCTTTTGTTCGCCGTTAATGATGAGTTCAAAGTGAACGTGGGATTCTTCTGCGCTTTCAATGAGA
Source organism: Eubacteriales bacterium (assembly GCA_045647965.1). GTDB lineage: Bacteria > Bacillota > Clostridia > Oscillospirales > CAG-272 > UMGS1696. The sequence goes on from JAZRNC010000227.1 coordinate 12,173, forward strand.
GCGGTATCACCGGCAGCACCGATTACGGAACCGGCAGGTACTTTTGTTCCCACTTTCACGAGGTTTAAGCTATCGTTTGAGAGACCGCAGTATCTGGTCACAGCGCCCCCGGTGTGTTCAAGGGAAATGCACACTCCCATCATCGGGTCATCTTTGATTTCGCAAACGGTACCGCTTGCCGCTGCACAAACGGGAGTTCCGGTGGAACACGCAAAATCAAGACCGTTGTGGATGCGATAATCGTTCATCGTGTAGGAGAAGACAGGAATCGAACCGCTGTGTTCCTTGATGACGAAACTATCAACGGGGAGTCGGAACGTGGGCAGAATGTTTTGTGAAACGACGGGGACATCCGTATCGGTGTTTGCGCTGGTGCTTTCGGATTCGTTATTTTTGCTTTGTTCCGTGGGTGTTTTGCCGTTTTTGTCGGATTCCTTTGTTGTGTCACTTTCACGCGTAGGGTCGGACAGAGAAGAGGAGGTCTCGTTTTTGTTGTCTTTGGAGAGAGGAGTCTTTGTGGAGTCACTTTCGCTCTGGGTATTATCAAGCGGCGGAGTGTTTTCTTTTCTCGATTTGTTAGCGGCAGTCGTTATACCAATCAGAATGGAAACGGCGGCGAGGATAACGGCTAACGTGATAATCAGAATACGATTTTGTTTTTTTGTTGTGGAGTTTGGCATGGCTATCCTTTCTTTTTTTACGTTCGATCGGGATATACCCTTCAGGGCTCGTCATTATTTTTGCCAGCCAAAACGATTTTATACAGAAAAAAGAAAAAATAATAAAAAAACGCTCCCGATTTTATTCGGGAGCCATTTTGTGTTTGATTATGCAATTCCAAAGAGAAGATCGGAATAGGTGGGGTAGGGCCAATAGTTTTTCGCGGTGATCAGCTCCGCTTCGTCGCAGAAGGATCGCAGGGTCTGCATCTTCGTACATACGGAATCTTTGATTGCAAAAGCGTGCTCGGTCACATCGATGATTTTTTCCGTTTCGGCAATGGCTGTCTCAAGCAGAGCTGTGTTTTTGTAAATCTCGGACGTCAACGCGGAGAGTTTTTTTGTCAGAGATTCTTCAAAAAGGATATCCGCATCGGGGCAGAATGTCTTCTTTGCGATACCGGCATCGCATACCGATTTCGCATAGGCGGAAACAGCGGGAAGAATTTCTTTATGTACCATATCAACCATCGTTGCGGCTTCAATGTGGATGGTTTTGCAATAGGTCTCAAGCATAATTTCGTATCTTGAGCGCATTTCTGTTTCCGTATAGACGTGGTGATTGGTGAACAGGCGAATATTTTTCTCATCCAAGAAGTGAGGAAGCGCTTCGGGTGTTGTCGGCAGATTCATAAGTCCCCGTACCTCGGTGGCTTCTTTCACCCATGCTTCGTCGTATCCGTTGCCGTTGAAGATAATTCTCTTGTGTTTTTTGATGGTTTCGCGGATGAGAGAGTTCATTTCCGCGCGGAAATCGGAGGCTGTTTCCAGTATGTCTGCAAATTGCTTCAGAGATTCGGCGACAGCAGTATTGAGTACCGTATTGCAGCTGGCGATGGAGTTTGCAGAGCCAAGCATACGGAATTCGAATTTATTACCGGTGAAGGCAAAGGGAGACGTACGGTTTCGGTCGGTATTATCTTTCGGCAGTTTCGGAAGGACGTGAACGCCAAGACGAAGCTGCATTTTTTCTTTCGGGTCATAATGAGTATCGGTTTCCAGCGCGTCAATAATGGCGGTCAGCTCATCTCCGAGGAAGATTGAAACGACGGCGGGGGGCGCTTCGTGCGAACCGAGACGATGATCGTTTCCGGCAGAGGCGACACTGATGCGAAGGAGATCCTGATATTCGTCCACAGCCTTGATGACGGCGCAGAGGAAGAGAAGGAACTGTGCATTTTCGTACGGTGTCTCTCCGGGAGTGAGAAGGTTTACGCCGGTATTGGTGGCGATGGACCAGTTGTTGTGCTTACCCGAACCGTTGACACCAAGGAACGGTTTTTCGTGAAGGAGACATACGAGTCCGTGACGCTTGGCAACCTTTTGCATAATTTCCATCGTCAGCTGGTTGTGGTCGGTGGCGATGTTTGCCTGTGTATAGATGGGAGCGAGCTCGTGCTGTGCGGGTGCCGCTTCGTTATGCTCTGTTTTGGCGAGGATACCGAGTTTCCACAGTTCTTCGTCCAGTTCTTTCATAAAAGCGTTGACTCTCGGTTTCAGCGTACCAAAGTAGTGGTCGTCCATTTCCTGACCTTTCGGCGGCTTAGCACCAAACAGCGTTCTGCCGGTGAAAATGAGGTCTTTGCGCTTATCGTACATTTCTTTATCCACAAGGAAATATTCCTGTTCGGGACCGACGGACGTTCTGACACAAGCGACGTTGGTGTATGGATCGAACAGTTTCAGAATGCGGAGGGTCTGTGTGCCGAGCGCTTCCATAGAACGAAGCAGAGGTGTCTTCTGGTCAAGTGCTTCTCCGCCGTACGAGCAGAACGCTGTCGGGATGCAGAGTGTTTTATCTTTGATAAAGGCGTAAGACGTAGGGTCCCACGCGGTATATCCTCTTGCTTCAAACGTGGCGCGAAGTCCACCGGAGGGGAAACTGGAAGCATCGGGTTCTCCGCGAACGAGTTCCTTACCGGAAAACTCCATAATGATCTTTCCGTCTCCGACGGGGGAGATGAAACTGTCGTGTTTTTCGGCGGTAACACCCGTGAGAGGCTGGAACCAGTGCGTATAATGCGTACATCCGTGCTCAAGAGCCCAGTCCTTCATAGAATTTGCCACGATATTGGCGACATTTATATCAAGGTGACGGCCTTCGTCGATGGTTTTTTTCAAAGATTTATAGGTTTCACGTGGGAGGCGTTCTTTCATTGTTGTGTCATCAAAAGAAAGACAGCCGAAATATTCTGATACGGTTGACATATGAACTCTCCTATATAGTGAACTAAAAAACGGCAGAGACAACAGGGACCGTAACGTCACCGGCGCCTATGCCGCTCAACAGATATATTATACACTTAATTTTATGGAAATTCAAGCAAAAAATTCATTTTTGATTGAATTTTATGAATAATCGTCGGAATATTGCAAAAAACGCCGATGCGTGATATAATAATTGAGAAAAATATATGATATAACTTAGGTGAATCAATGAACGAGAGAAACTATGGGAACAAAAAACAGATACGCACCGTCGTGCTTTGTGCGATTTTTACGGCGCTCATTTGTGTATGCGGCCCCCTTACCTTGCCGATCGGTGTGATACCACTTTCACTGACAACGTTTTTTGTGTACCTTTCGGGACTGGTTCTCGGGGTCAG
>JAZRNC010000228.1:0-7629 GCA_045647965.1 Eubacteriales bacterium
CCCACAAAGCCCGCGGGCTTCTATGGGAATTCGTCGGCGGCAAGGTCGAACCAGGCGAAACGAAAGAACAGGCGCTCATCCGCGAATGTCGGGAGGAACTCGCCGTTACACTGTCTGTTGAGGATATTTTTCTGGATGTCGTTCACGAATATCCCGATCTGACGGTGCATCTGACGCTGTTCAACGCCACCATTGCCGAGGGTGAACCCGTAATGCTGGAGCACAACGATATCCGATGGATCACAACGAGTGAGATTCCAAACTATGATTTCTGCCCAGCGGATGTGGAGATTCTTGCAAAGATTTGCGAGGTGTATGCATGATTATTGAACTTGCTCAGGGCAAGGATAAACAGAAAATAGCAAAGCTGGACTGCCATATTCCCTCTCCGCGCCTCGGCGAATGCATCCGGAATGGACAAGTTTATGTTCTGAAAGACGATTCCATCAAAAACGGTGGTCAAAATCATCGTTTGAAAGATCCGGTCGTCGGTGTGCTGCGTTACAGCCTTTTTTGGCAGACGATCCCGTTCCTTGATCTTCTGTATATTGACAAATCCTACCGCCGCATGGGATACGGAACGGAAATGATGCGCGAATGGGAAAATGCGATGACAATGCTTAGATACAAATATGTTATGACGAGCACACAGGCGGATGAAGAAGCGTGGATTTTCTATGAAAAACTCGGCTATCGTAAGGTTGGTGGATTCTTTCCGCCCGAACAGGAAGCCGAGGAATGGATGTATCTGAAACAGTTAGGTGAATGAGATGAATAAAAACCATGAAATCGAAGTCCGCGAACGCTGGAGCAACGCCGATGCGTATCGTGAGCATACGGAAAAGAATTCCCCAAAAGAACCATGGGAGAAAACCTACCAATAACAATCGAGGTGCAGAATGGTAAAAAAACTGTATGACAAAAGCAAAATCTGGTTCGCCGTCTCGTGGATCATCGCCTATTGCGTGCTGTTGTCCGCAGGCGAGCCGCTTTCCGCGATGATAGGAATGGAAAAGTCGGTCACGCTTGCCGTGGGGCTTCTGATGTCCGCGGCACTACTGCTGTTTTTGCGGAAGCACAAGTTTTTCGAAACCTACGGACTATGCCGTTCAAAGACATCGGCGCGTTCGATGCTGTATTATCTGCCGGTACTGATTATGCTGAGTGCAAACCTGTGGTACGGCGTGACATTCAATTACGGCGCGGCGGAAACCGTACTGTACATACTTTCCATGTTCTGCGTCGGATTTTTGGAGGAAGTGATCTTCCGCGGGCTACTTTTTAACGCGATGCGAGGGGACAGTCTCAAAGCCGCCGTGATCGTTTCCAGCGTGACCTTCGGCTTTGGGCATATCATCAATCTCGTGAACGGCTCGGGCGCGGAGTTGATGCCGAATCTGCTTCAGGTGATGTACGCCACCGCCGCGGGATTCATGTTTGTAATGATGTATCTAAAAACGGACAGTCTCATCGGCTGTATCGCCGCGCACGGATTGTTCAACGCGATCAGCGTATTTGTAAACGAGGCGAACGTGACAGAGGAGCGGCGGATACTGACCTGCGTTCTGCTCACAGTAATCACGGGAGCATATGCGGCGTATCTTGTTTGGACGATGAAAGGACGAAAAAATGATTAAAGAACTCATGCACGATCCGATCTTTCTTGCGGGAAAGTCGGAGAGCGCAACAAAAGAAGATTTACAAATTGCCCAGGACTTGCTCGACACGCTGATCGCGCACAAGGACGGCTGTGTCGGCATGGCGGCGAACATGATTGGCGTGAAGAAGCGCATCATCGCGTTTCTCGACGAGAGCGGACGAACACCGACGTATACTGTGATGCTCAATCCCGAGATTATCAAAAAGGATGGCGCGTATGATACCGAGGAAGGTTGCCTGTCGCTTCTCGGTGACCCGCGTCCATGCAAACGATACAAGAGTATCAAGGTGCGGTATCAGACTACGGAGATGCAGGTTCGGATAAAAACCTACACCGGCTGGACGGCGCAGATCATCCAACACGAGGTGGATCACTGCGATGGCGTGCTGATCTGAGATGAGCGATAAATTTGAATTTCAAGGTAAATAGATGAAACCTATTGCAAACATAATCACAGGTTGTCGTATTTTATGCAGCATTATATTACTGCTCTTTCCTGTGTTTTCAACGGGGTTTTATATCATATATCTTCTCTGTGGTTTTAGTGATATGGTAGATGGAGCTGTTGCAAGAAAGACAAACAGCATCAGCGAATTTGGGTCAAAATTTGATACTGTTGCTGACCTTGTATTTGTAGCAGCATCTTTGATTAAATTGTTGCCAATAATCCATATCCAAAAATGGCTGTGGATCTGGATTGTTGGAATCGCGATTATCAAAATCAGTAACATTATCTTAGGATATGTTTGTAAGAAAAAGTTTATATCCCTGCATACGCTAATGAACAAAACCACGGGATTATTATTGTTTCTTTTACCCTTAACACTATCTTATATCGAACTCAAATTCAGTTCCATAGCAGTATGCTCCATAGCAACATTTTCAGCGCTTCAAGAAACATTATATATTGGAACAGGTTGTGAAAACAATTAGTCCCGTAAATCCCAATTTAACGAAGGAGTGCGATTGTATGAATCACGAAGAACTTCATAACCTAATAAAAGAGCAACAACCAAACATCTGTCAGGTTGTCGCATATAAAATGGGCGAGAAAGTATATTCTGACTGTTGGAATGACTATAAATCAGACGATTGCACGCATATTATGTCAGCCACCAAAAGTATATTCTCTTTACTGATCGGAATTGCTCTTGACAAAGGTCAAATAAAAAGTGCCCAAGATAAGGTTCTCGATTATTTCCCCGACTATAAGGTCAAAAGAGGCGAAAAAACAATCTACGACGTTACCATCAAGCACTTATTGACTATGAGAGCGCCCTACAAGTGCAAGGGCGACCCGTGGTCCAAGGTTTGTTCAAGCGAGAATTGGACCTATTCATCTCTTGATTTTTTGGGCGGCAGAAAAGGCTTAACCGATGAGTTTAATTATCAAACGGTATGCCTGCATATCCTCTCCGGAATTTTATATAAAGCAACCAACATGAAAACGGTTGACTATGCCAACACATATCTGTTTGAACCATTGGGGATTCAGCTCCACGCCAACTATCTGGCAGAAACAGCCGAAGAACATAAGCAATTTACGATCGGAAAGACTCCCAAAGAAAATATCTGGTTTTGCGATACCGACGGACTCGGTACACCGGGATATGGACTCTGTATGTCAGCAGAAGATATGGCTAAAATTGGGTTATTGTGTCTGGATAAAGGAAATTATAAAGGCAAACAGATAGTATCTTCCGAATGGATAGAAGAAATGACACGACCTCGAACGGTTGAAAATAGCAACTTCAGAGGAATGGAGTACGGTTATCTGTGGTGGATTATTGATAGAGAAAAGAATATATACGCAGCGATTGGAAACAGCGGTAATGTCATTTACGTAAATCCGGAAAAGAACACAGTAATCGCTGTGACGTCGTATTTCAAACCAACTATATTTGATAGAATTGATTTCATCAAGAAATATATAGAACCGTATATTACAGAATAATAAATGCCAATTTTTAGGCGAGGAAAAACAATGAGTAAATTAACCGAAAGAGCCAAAAAACTGAAAACTGATATTCCGGCGGTATTCCTGGCGCTGAAAGAAAAGCGAACGCCGTGGTACGCGAAAATCATCGCGGCGGTGGTCGTTGTGTACGCGCTGTCACCGATTGATCTGATCCCCGATTTCATCCCCGTCCTCGGCTATCTTGATGACCTCATCATCCTGCCGGCGCTGATCGCATGGTGCGTTAAGTGCATTCCGGATGAAGTGTTCGCTGATTGCCGTAGTCGCGCGGAAGGTATGTGGGGCGGCGGAAAACCCGAGAAATGGTACTATGCCATTCCGTTTATTCTAATCTGGCTGGCGGTCATCGCACTGATCGTCATTGCGTTTATTTAAAAACCACTTTGGCCGTTCCCCTATGACAGAACAAGTTCATTTTTTCCACTATCCGAAACGAGCAGTAGTTACGGCACTATAAGTATAGCCCCCGGCGAGATGATGGAAGTGAAAATGCAGATCAAAGAATTTACCGAATTTACGGGTGTAAGGATACGCTCCCTGCATTATTACGGTGAGATAGCATCGCTCACGCATGCTTGGTTTACGAATCGTTTTACGACGAAAACTCACGTTTGCCGTTTACATATCGTGGCATCACGAAAACAATGCATCAATCTCCCGCTGTCCCAGAGAGAACACGCCCATTGCTTCAAAGAACCGTTCGGGACGGGAAATGCCCAAAATGGGATATGCTTTCACATTATCCCGAAGCAAGTAGGCCAAGGATACGGCGGTAGGTGATATCCCCGTCTCTTCGGAAACTGTCAGAATGCGCGTTGCACGTTCTCTTGTGGCCGTGTTGAGATAGGTACGCATTATCCACTCCGGAAGACCCTCATAACCATTGTCACGGAGGCGGGAGAAAAAACCTTGTGCTTGAGCCGTGTAGGCCATAACAGGCATACGGTTGGCGGCATAACCGGTGTGCTCGGTATCATCCATAACAACCAGAGTCTGATCGTAGACTCCGTCCTTGTTGATGACCGCGCCACACCAGAAGATCTGACTCACGGAAAACTCAGTCATCCCGTTTTTCCGTGCAAAGGCATTGGCCTCATCTATACGCGCCACCGTCCAGTTGGAGGCACCGATACAGCGTGTCTTCCCTTCGCGAACCAGTTTATCCAAAATGGGCATGATAACATCCACGGGTTGAGACTCGTCATCCCGATGGAGGAAATACACGTCCACGCAATCCGTCTGCAGGTAGCGGAGCGAATTCTCTATGTCAACGCGGATATCTGCTTCAGTGATGCGGCGTTGCCAATCCGGGACCGAAGGATGACCTCCTTTAGTAGAAATCGCCACTTTTGAGCGAGTTCCGCGGTCTTTCATCCAATCACCGATTGTCTGCTCGGATACACCCATTCCGTAGACAGCGGCCGTGTCAATCAGATTCCCACCGCGATCCACATAGGCATCCAGAATAGAAAAGGCGGTGTCGCGGGGTATACCGGTACCAAAGGGAGCAGTACCTAAAGCTAAGGGAAAGAGGTTTGTCGGAAACATGGCAGATCCTTTCATAGGAAAGATTTTTTCTGTTTATTATAGCACACTTGGCACGGAAATGCAAGGGGAACAGTCGTCGAATAGTTTTGTGTGATGAAATTGCAGATTGCAGATTAAAGAATTGGCTGATTTCACGGGAATAAGTGTGCGCACACTGCATGATTATGATGAGATTGGGCTGGTCTCTGCCGTTGATGTTGCATTGAGCAGTTGAAGCACCATAAACCAAGAGATACACCGACAGCTACTCGTCAAATACCCATAAACATTTTCACATAGGAGAGATATTCTCTCACCAACGTTGTGAATAGAGAAATTTTGCTCGGAGTTTCCGTCTTTATATATAGGGAGTCAACATCTGCGCGCGAACACATCAATCGTATTCGCGGTACGTGCGTCTCCGAAGAAATGCAGATGATCTGTCGATCGGTAAAACCAAGCTGTTCGATCAAGTCAACCGAATAAAGAATGTTCTTTTTTGTATTGGACGCTTTCTCCTCAAGGAATATACGCTCGGGAGAAACTCCGCGCTCGACCATATAGTCACGCATGCAGGATGCCTCCGTGAACGGTTCATCAGGTCCCTGCCCTCCGCTGACGATGCACACAGCACCTCTATCCTTGAGCATTACATCCACGGCAACGTCAAGGCGCGAAGCAAGCGTTTTTTCCGGTCCGTCGACATTTACTTTTGCCCCAAAAACGATGTATACGTTTTCTGAACCATCCGTCTCCACGCTCGGCTGTGCAATCGGTGAGAGATAAATGTACCCTACAAGGATAGCAAATGTTACCGCATAAAAAACCATCGCACACGACATAAAAACTTTTATGCAGAGATATAGATTGCCAAGTCGTGCTCTCAAAAATCTGCGGAACAAATACGGAAGAGTTACTCCAAGTATTACGGTCAGCGTTACAAAAAGCGGGAACAGTCCTTCGGGAGCAATGATCAGTTTCAAAAGATACGATGCAAAGCAGATCAAAGTGAAGATACCGGATCCGCGATAAATGCTGGAAAATATTTTATCAATTTTAGAAAAGTAGTTCATATGTAGATATTTCCACGGTGTGACGTGTATTGTGGTTGGATTCATAAAGAACGGTTTGTTGATTGTATTGTAGCAATTTTGGGATAAAAAAAGCAAGAGCATAATTGTAAAGATTTCTTCAGTAGTAGTCAACGAAATAGCACGAGGAAACGCGTTGCTTGTCACGGCAGAAAATCCGTGGTATAATACATATACAATAAGCGTTGAAATGATTATTTGTGATCATAAAAACAATAGAAAAATTCAACGGAGATTTCATATGCGAACACAAAAAGTTACCGTTATACCATATGACAAGACGTGGAAATCCTCTTTTGAAGATATAAAGACAGAAATTGAAAATGCAATCGGAGATTTGATTGTCGCAATCGAGCATATCGGCAGTACATCGGTTGAAGGAATGTCAGCGAAACCTATCATTGACATCGATGTAGTCATCCGAGATTACTCCGTATTTGACGCTGTCGTTAGTAAGCTCGAAACGATCGGATATATCCACGAAGGCAACCTTGGAATAATGGGCAGAGAGGCATTCAAATACTCGGACAAGCCGCATTTGCAGAAGCACCATCTGTATGTATGTCCGAAGGATTCCGAGGAGTTACACCGCCACATCACTTTCAGAGATTTTCTGAAAAGCAATCCCGAAGCGGTGAAAAAATACAGCTCGGTGAAAGAAACCGCCGCCGGGATGTTCCCGGATGATATTGATAAATATATAGAATACAAAACACCGTGCATTGAAGAACTGTATGCAATGTGCGGCTTGAAATAATTTACCCAATTTCAAAAAAACTGGTATCAAGGGAGCTTATCTATGAAAAACAAAAACAATAACGGAAATAAGGTTCAATATATGCCCATCGGTATGTGCTTCGGTATTTCCATTGGCACTGCAATTGGTGCCGCAACCGATAACATGGCACTCTATATGTGTGTTGGATTGAGTATTGGTATGGCGATCGGCACATTCATCGATGCGAAAAATCGCAAGACTTCCGAAGAAGGCTCGGACTCCGAGGATGAAGAAACAAAATAAGACGAGATATTTCAATTTATATGAAAAAAATGAAGCAATGCCATCTTTTCAGCGACATTGCTTCATTTTTTTGATATGATCAAATGTTAAATCTTGCCTTGTGCGGAGTAAAAATTTGAACTCACCCTCGGGATACTCAAAACCAAGGTTGTCCCCTATTTATTTTCCGTTTGCTTCACGCTCGCGGTCGAGGCGCGAGTTTCTGAAATACAAAGCTACGTCGATGGAGATCAGAATAAAGTTGAGTATGTAGAAGAAGAACGAGAGATAGAAAAGGAATCCGCTTGCATCCATCGCCGTAAGCTGAATAATCTTGCGAACAATGCCGCAAGCATAGCCAAGCAGGAGAAAG
>JAZRNC010000229.1:0-2004 GCA_045647965.1 Eubacteriales bacterium
GGATAGCGAGTATTCGGTCGCACAGTGCACGGATGGAATTTGTCGTGTCTCCGCCTCCGGTCATAAGAAGGGAGTAATCCATCGACGTCATTTCAGGCTCGACGGCGTACGGTGTGAGTTCTTTGTTTCGCAGGATGCGGGAAATCTCTGCTCCCGATCCATACCCGGCGGAGAGGATGATTTTGCTTTTGTCAAAGGCAAAAACGGAATCGGGAATAATAGCGCGGATGGCGGGGGAGCGGTCGACGGCTTCCCGTATCGTGTCAATGTGTTGATTCCACGCGGCGAACATCGAAGAATCCGCCATTTGATGAATGCAACCGTCTATGGACGACATCAGAAGATACGAGGGACTGCTGGACTCGAAGATGGCAAGGGACGCGGCGAGTGCTTCTTCGGCCACGAGGGTTCCGCCGAGGTGCAGAATGGCGGTTTGCGTAAGAGAGGGCAGTGTTTTGTGTAAACTCATGATCGTAACGTCAGCACCGCAGGTGACGGGAGAGGGAACGGACGGATCGAGAAAACCGAGATGAGCGCCGTGCGCCGCATCCACGATCAACGGTATGTTTTTTGCGTGACAGATTTTCGCGATGCCTTCGATATCGCTTACCACTCCTTCGTACGTGGGGGATGTGATCATAACCGCCGATACGGATGGATATTTTTCGAGAAAATCGGCAACATCCTTGGGGGAAATCCCGAGAGAAAATCCGTACTCTGACACAGTGGGAACGAGATAACGGATCTTGCAATTACACAGAGTCGCGGCATTATACGCGGAACGGTGGCAGTTTCTGGCAAGCAAAATCTCTTTTCCGCCGCGGCAAAGGGCGTGAATGGCTGCCAGAATACCTCCCGTCGAACCGTTAATCAGGAAAAACGATCGAGCGGCACCGTAGAGTGCGGCGGCGTTATTCATACTGTCAAGGAGGATTCCCGACGGCGCGTGCAGATTGTCCATTCCGTCAACCTCGGTGACATCGTATTCAGCCATACCGTGTAAATAATCAAACGTACGGCTTCTTTTGTGCCCAGGCATATGAAGCGGAAGAATTTTCTCCGAGGAGTATTGTTTTAAAAAATCGAAAAGACGCATCGTGTTCTCCTGAAAACGAATGGATGGTGTGTTTTATAAGCAAAAAAATTAGATATCGAAGACAAAAAATGCATCATCGTTCTCGCACAGTGCGGGGAACGTGATATAGTGCACGGATCCGTGTTCGGAGCGGTGACCGGGGTGAAAATGTCCTTGGAATACGCATTTTACGACGCCGCTTTGATGGATTATATCAAACACTTCGTTTGAATTATAAATTCTGTGGGATTCATCTATTTCCGGATCAATATTTTGGTGGATAAAAAGATACGTATCCCCTGAAAGGTTATTTAATTTGGTACGCAGTTCTACTTCACCGGCAAGAAAAGTATCCCGCCAATCGGAGTCGCCGGGGGCGTAATGCTGTCCGTTTTTGAAATAGCAGGCATCGAGGAAGATCAGGTGACGACCATTTGTGTGGATATCCGAGGGGGGATTCATGCCGAGCACGGAGTAAAACTGTTCCGGAGTCAGCACGAACGCATCGTGGTTTCCCATCAGACAAACCGTCGGAATCGTGCTGTCCTTGATGACGTGGGCGATTTTTCCGAGATTTTCGATTTCCATTTCCACGGTATCTTCGGTATCGATCAGATCGCCGAGGCAAACGACAAGTTCACAGCCTTCTTTGAGATAGTGCTCATAGGCATTTTTAATTTTTTGAAGTGAACGGCTGTTGTACCGTGCATTGCAGGTGATTTCTTGTGAGGAATAATGGGAGTCTGTGAAAATTCCTATTTTCATCGGAACATCTTCCTTTCAAAATACATTGTATCACACTTTGCATCAAGAATCAACCGTAAACATAAAACGATATGTGAATAGGGAGTTTTTAGGGGACATAAAAATAAAAAATCCGAAAACTTTTCGCTTTCGGATTTTTTAACAGCGGTATAGGGATTCGAACC
>JAZRNC010000230.1:0-3028 GCA_045647965.1 Eubacteriales bacterium
CCTTGATGTTTTCAGCGAAAAGTTCGATTGTCTTAGGACCGATATCAAGACCCATCCAGCCTTCGGGAATAGCCTCGGAATCAACAATCATGCTTTCTGTGTTTTCATCATATTCCTTACCAAGCTTGTTATCTACGGGGATAAGGAACTTAACGCCCTTTGCTTCAGCCTTTGCCATGAGTTCCTTAGCGAGGTCGAGCTTGTCGTCTTCGCAGAGAGAAGTACCGATGTTGTGGCCGAGGGACTTCATGAATGTATAAGCCATACCGCCGCCGATGATGAGTGTATCAACCTTTTCGATGAGGTTATTGATAACACCGATCTTATCGGAAACCTTAGCACCGCCGAGGATAGCAACGAAAGGTCTCTTCGGATCGTCAAGAGCCTTACCCATAATGTCGATTTCCTTCTGAATGAGGTAACCGCATACAGCAGGGAGATAATCTGCAACGCCCGCTGTGGAGGAGTGAGCACGGTGAGCCGTACCAAACGCGTCGTTTACGTATACTTCTGCAAGAGATGCGAGAGCCTTAGAGAATTCGGGATCGTTCTTTTCTTCTGCTGCATGGAAACGAACGTTTTCAAGGAGAAGAACTTCGCCGTTCTGGAGAGCAGCAGCCTTAGCCTGAGCGTCGGGACCAACTACGTCCTTTGCGAGAGTTACGGAAATACCCTTCTTCTGAAGATCGTCAGCAACGATTTTAAGAGAAAGCTTTGTGATATCCTTCTTACCCTTTTCGAGAGCAGCAGCGGTAGCAGCTTCCTGTTCTTCTGCGGGGAGTTCAGCGATCTTTTTCTTTTCTTTCTTGTCAAGCTTGAGTTCTGCATCGAGAACGTTGTGGGGTCTGCCCATGTGAGAACAAAGGATAACCTTTGCGCCCTGTTCGATGAGATAAGTGATGGTCTTCATAGCGCCAACAATACGCTTGTCGTCTGTGATCACGCCATCTTTTACCGGCACGTTGAAATCGCAGCGAACAAGAACTTTTTTGCCTGCAACGGCAATGTCTTCCACTGATTTTTTGTTGTAAGTCATAGTGTACCTCGTTTTATTTATTGAATTTTTTTATTTTTCCATACTCTATTAGTTTATCACATTTTTGCCATTTTATCAACAGTTTTTTTATATTTTTCCAGAAAAAAATATCTTCTTTCTGTCCGCACGTCACTTTCTTGACATACGACGTTTTTTTTGCTAAAATAAGAGATACTACATTACATAAAATCGAATCGAAAACGGAGGGATGGATATGGACGAACTTCTTTTAAAAAACAAGCTCACCGCATACGGATACGGAAATATGCATCTCACGGTAAAGCCGCACGACGTCTCCACGAATCTGACGGCGCGCGAATCCCTCTCCCTGTGTGATACCGCGCCACGACTAATCACCGCCGACTCCCAAAGCGGGGGGAGAGGACGAACGGGCAAATCCTTCCTCTCGCCCGAGGGTGGAATATATATGACTCTGGCGCTCCGTTCGGATCTGCCCCTTTCCGATGCCACACGCGTCACCCCCGCCGTCGCCGTAGCACTCATCCGTGCTCTGCGCTCCGTATGTCACCTTGAGTGCGGCATCAAATGGGTGAACGATATCTACGTGGACAGCAAAAAACTCGCCGGAATACTCGTCGAATCCGTCAACGATTATGACGCGATGCGTTCGCGCTATCTGATAATCGGGATCGGCATCAATCACGCCGTCACCCCGCACGTTACCGACTCTTCCGTTCCCGCCGTCTCCCTTCGTGATCTCGGCGTACACGTCACCGCAGAAGAGATCACTGCCGCCGTCACCGCGGAAATTCTGAACCTTCAAAGAGAAGGTTTTGCAGCCGCCTCGTTTATGGACGAATACCGACGTTCTTCCGTCGTACTCGGAAAAGAGATCCGCTTCACGGAAAACGGCGTAACGCATACCGGTATCGTGCGCGCTATTCTCGATGACGGTTCCCTCGACGTTCTTCGTGACGGTGAGACCGTCCGCCTATTCGGTGGAGAGATCAGCGTCCGTTTAACGTCCGATTAACGTCCGTTTAACGTCCGTTTAATGTCCGTTTGACCTGACACCACCTCAAACATCAACAACCAAATGGGAGGATTACCATGTCGGCTTTTGTTCTGAAAATGATTGCCGCCGCCTCGATGCTCATCGACCACGCAGGACTCGTTCTGTTCCCCGCGCAAGAATTTATGCGTATCATCGGACGGCTGGCATTCCCCCTCTATGCTTTTTTCATCGCGGAGGGATTCCGCTACACAAAAAATTTCGGCAAGTACTTTTTGAAAATTGCCGTACTCGGGGTCGCTTGTCAGATCGTTTACGCCTTTGTTGACAGCACCCTTTATCTTGGGGTTCTCATTTCGTTCTCTATCTCTCTGCTGATCATGTACGCCGTCGATTCATTGAAAACCGCACTCGGTGGAAAAAACAGCCGACTTTCCGCGCTCATCACCCGCATTACGGGTAAAACGGTATCAAACTTTGCCGATATCACACTCTCTGCCGCCCTCAGCACCATTCTCATCGGTGCCGCACTCGTGTTATGCTTTACGGTTGATGTGGATTACGGCTTTTTCGGAATTATGCTCCCCGTGATGACGAGCCTTTTCCCGGATCGCACGCGTCGGATCGCAATGTTTGCAGTGTGCCTGATCGCCCTTTGTATCGATCTGACGTTCAGCCATTTTACGATTCAGTTCTGGTCCCTCCTTACCGTTCCGCTTCTTGCTGTGTATAACGGTAAGCCCGGAAAATACCGACTCAAATATTTCTTCTATATTTTTTATCCCGCCCATATTGCTATTCTTTACGGCATCGCTCTTCTTCTTTGATACGGGAGGATTTATGACGAATATTCTTTTGTTTGATCTTGACGGGACGCTGACCGATCCCGCACTCGGTATCACAAATTCCATACGATATGCACTCACAAAAATGGGACGGGATATTCCATCTCGCGAATCCCTGCTTCGCTTTATCGGGCCTCCCCTCGTGCCCGCGTTCCGCGATTTTCTCGGAATGAC
>JAZRNC010000231.1:0-5039 GCA_045647965.1 Eubacteriales bacterium
CCGCCGGTTGACGATCCCACGGATGATCCAACTCCCCCGGCTGATCCTACCGATCCGGATGCGGCGTATAAAACCGCGATTTCCGATGCGAAGTCAAGCGGAGCTACCGTACTGTTTGAGCACGAAAATACCCGATGCCTGGTTTTATACGGAAACGGATTCTACGGTAAGGGTGCGGATGAGTATCGACTCCTCTTCATTTTCCGTGACGGAACCGTTCAGACGATCGCCGCACAAAAACTTCTCGAAATTCGTATGAATGATAAGGGAGATGTGCTTTATTACAGCATCACCGCCCCCGACAATCAATCGATCCAGTACGGCGTGAACTTTGGTTCGTAAGCTGTTACGGCGTATTTTAATCAATCGGACAAAACACCGCCCGAGGTGACCAAACGGCTCCACCGGGCGGTGTGATGTTTTTAAGAAAAGGTGCCAGACGAATGAGGATGCCTTAACGTTGAATAACTTCTCGTCTGCCGCAGAATTTTGGTGAAAATCTGCGCTCCCCCTCCCCCGCTGGCGCGGGATACAAGAAGCACTGATTTTGTGGACACAAAGGCAACTGAACTCAAGCAACAGTTGAGAAACAAGAGATACGCTCTATTGAAAACTCCACCCAAAAATGATATAATGATGTTGCATAAAGGAGGTAAGCACAATGAATATAGGTAATAATATAAAGCAATTAAGGCAACAGAAAAACCTTACACAAGAGCAGGTAGCAGAAAAATTAGGCGTATCTTATCAAGCTGTTTCAAAGTGGGAGAACAACGCCAATACTCCCGATATTGCATTGCTACCCAAAATTGCGAATTTGTTTGACGTTTCCATTGATGCACTGTTTTCGGATAGCATAACGGATTATTCAGATTTACACCCCTTCATGAAAGATGATGATATTATACGTGTGGTGCAAATGAGAGGAACAAAAGTATTAAAGGTTTCGCCCACATTTTCGCTTGATGAGCCGCCAATCGAAATAGCCTTTCCTCACGATTGCAACGACAGAACGCAGTATTTCAAGGTGGAGGTTTATGGACACGTTATAGCTGACAGCTCCATAAACGGCGATGTTGTCTGTCATCAGAGCATACATAGTAGCTCTATTAACGGTGATGTCAAGTCCAATGGAAATATTGATGTTAAAGAATTAAATGCTCAGAAAGTTATTTGCAACAATATAACTGATTGCTATAAAATTGAAGCGAAAACAATCGAGTGTGCAGGAAACATAGCTTCTGCTAATTTGACTTGTGGTCAAATCATCTACAAAAAATAACAACACCGCCCGAGGGGATTCTTTGATAACTTTCGGCGGTATTATATTTGACATATAAACCTATTTTATCTCATACACCCCAACAAAAGCTTTCTTTTTTTGCGTGGTGTGGGGTGAAAAAATTCGGCAAAGTGGTACAAAAGAAGGGAATTCTCTTGCACAACGCAAAAAAATGTGATATAATTTCATTGTATATTGAAAATTGTTCGGAGGATATTAAAATGAGTATTAAACTTTCTTTCCGCTGGTATGGCGAAAGCGATCCCGTTTCACTTGAATATATTTCTCAGATTCCCGGCATGCGTTCCGTTGTGTCCGCTGTATATGATGTAAAACCCGGTGAAGTTTGGCCAGAAGAAAGCCTTGCAAAGATGAAGAAGCAGTGCGAAGACCACGGACTGTTGTTCGATATCGTAGAATCCATTCCCGTGCACGAGGATATTAAGCTCGGCCGCGGCAACGTGGATCATCTCATCGACGTGTACTGTGAAAACGTACGCCGCTGTGCAAAATACGGCGTGAAGTGTGTAACGTACAACTTTATGCCCGTGTTCGACTGGACCCGTACACAGCTTGACAAAAAAGCGGCTGATGGCTCGACGAGCCTCGTTATGTATTGGGATCAGATGAGAGGTCTGGATCCGCTGAAGGATGACATTCATCTTCCCGGGTGGGACTCCAGCTACACTCAGGAAGAAGTTCGTGAACTGATTGGCGCGTACGGCGAAATCGGTGAAGAAGGACTTTGGAAGAATCTTGAAAAATTCCTTAAAAAAGTGATTCCCGTTGCCGAAGAATGCGGCGTGCGTATGGCGATCCATCCCGATGATCCGCCGTATCCGATCTTCGGTCTGCCTCGCATTATTACTTGCGAAGAAAACCTTGACCGCTTCCTGAAGCTGGTAGATTCTCCCGCAAACAGCCTCTGCCTCTGCACGGGAAGCCTCGGTTGTGCGGAAAGCAACGATGTTGTGGCAATGGTTCGCAAGTATGCCGAAATGGACAGAATTGCATTCATGCACATTCGTAACATCAAGATCATGGAAGACGGCTCGTTCGAAGAAAGAGCGCATCTCTCAAGCTGCGGATCTCTTGACGTATATGAGATCGTAAAAGCACTTGTGGATAATGGATTTGACGGATACGTTCGTCCCGACCACGGTAGAATGATTTGGGGTGAAACCGGTAAACCCGGTTACGGCTTGTTCGACCGTGCCCTTGGAGCAACCTACATCAACGGTATGTTTGAAGCGTGTGAAAAGGCAGCAAAAAAGTAATTGATAAAAAAACAGCACGGTTCTGAGAAAACCGTGCTGTTTTGTGTATCATGAAAAAAGGGGATTTTTATGAAAATATACTATCTTGGGACTTGTTCCGGCACGGAGCCGATCAAGGGATGGCATCACGAATCCATTGCCATTGAAACGGAGGATAAAAAGGTATTCATCCTTGATGCCGGGGAGAACTCGTCCTATACGGCACATACAGAGGGCGTGGACTTATTGAGCACCAGAGCAGTTTTCATTTCCCACACCCATATGGATCATATCGGCGGACTCGGGAATCTCTTCTGGAACATCCGCAAATTGTCGATCGTAATGAAAAAACAACCGACGTATTCTGATATTGACCTGTATATTCCAAGACTTGACGTGTGGAATGCGATCTTCACGATCCTTCGCAATACAGAAGGGGGATTTTCGACGAACTTCCAAATCGTTCCGCACGGAGTGACGTCGAATGGAGTCGTTTTCTGCGAAGATGGGGTGACGGTAGAGGCGTTCTCTAACCTTCACATAGCAGACAGGACATCCTTTTCGTATAAACTCACAGTAGAGGGGAAGACGATTGTGTACACGGGAGATTTCAAAGATTTCGATGAAATCATTCCTATTCTTCGGGATGGATGCGACCTTTTGCTGTGTGAAACCGGACATCATCTGCCAATGGATATCTGCCGAAAGATCAAGGAAAGCGGATGTCGGGTCGATAAGCTTCGATTCGTTCATCACGGACGGTATATTCTCGCAGGAGAAAAGCCCGCCGCGGAGGAAATTAAGAAATGCTACGACGGGGAGTTTATGATCTGCCACGACGGAATGACGGAAGAGCTGCTCTGATCCCCGAGGCTTCCCACCCGTCAGAACAAAAACTGAACCAGAAGCATGTAGGTGACCGTTCCGACAAGAATCGAGAGAAGGGTGCTGTGTTTCCATTTGTGGATCAATACCACGAGGGCGACGGATACCGCTTCGGGAATCCCGTGGGGGCTGGAAAGAATTGTGGTGTTTTTCAGACAATATACGACGAGCATTGCCATAATGGCGTAGGGAAGTACCCCACCGAGATAAGTGATCGGGTCGGGAGTTCCTTTTCCAAACAGAAGAAAAGGCAGAAAACGGAGAAGAATCGTTATCGCTGCCACAACGACAAGAATCAGGACGGAGTGAAGGGTGTTCATCGCGCCTTACCTCCGTTTTTTTCTTGAATCCACCGTTTTTCAATAAACAGCGCCGCGGTGATCGAGATCATCGACGGGATCAAGAATCCGTCCGCACCAAAGATAACGAGACAAACAATGGATAAAACGAGTCCCGTGACGGCGGGGATATGATTTTTTGTTTTCTCCCACTGTTCCACGAAAATGACGACGAACAGTGCTGTCATTGCGAAGTCAATACCGGCGGTGTTGAAGGGGAGTGCCGTGCCGATGAGGGAACCGATCACACTGCCGCTCACCCAGTAGATGTGATTGAACAGAGACACAAAGAAATAATACCATCGGGTATTCACGTTCCCGGGGAGATTTGGCGAACAGACAAGCGAAAATGTTTCATCGGTCAGGGCAAAGATCAGATATGGTTTTTCCGCACCGATTTTTTTGTATTTGTCAAGCATCGTGATGCCGTAGAATATATGGCGGATATTGACCATAAGAGTCATCAGCGCGGCGGCAATCAGAGAAGCACCCGATGTCAGAAGATCGATAGCGACGAACTGCATCGAGCCCGCGTAAATCGTCAGACTCATAAGGAAGGACCAGATGAGGGAATACCCTTTGCTTTGCAGGAGAATTCCGAATCCGCATCCGAGCACGAGATATCCGGCCATTACGGGTAGCGTGGATACAAAGGCAAATTTTACGGTGTTTCTTTTCTCGTTCATATTATTACGCAAGTACAGCGGACTCGCCGAGGGGGAGTGTGGTGACGTTTCCATTTGTTTCTACAGTAAACGTGCCGTTTTCGATCGCGACGGAGAAAGTTTTGCCGCGCAGCGTCATGTTTTTGATCGAAAGACGTTCGGTCGGGGGAAGTGTGGGCGGACAAATGGTGATTTTACCGTCAAAGGATACCGTAATGCCGAAGAATCCGAAGATCATGAGCTGTGCAACGGCGGGGGCACTGATGTTTGCCTGAAGCGGCGTATCGTCTCTGGGGGCTACGATGTTTGCGGCGCACGAGTCACCGAGGTAGGGAAGACGTTTACCCCACCAAAGAATACGGCGTACAAGATCTGTCGCTTCTTTGGCATATCCCATTTCGTAGAGCTGACCGGCAATCTGTGTGGTGAACAGCGTACAAATGCCGCCTCCTCCGTTGTCGATGTCGATCTGATCGTAGCCGGGGTCGAGCTTTGAAATGCTGTGAAGACCGAATTTCGAGAGGAATTCCCGTTCGTTGAGGTGGGCAATCAGCTTTTCGCGGATGTGATCGTCGATGACGGGGCTATTTATGAATTTGTACATTTGTACGGT
>JAZRNC010000232.1:0-2005 GCA_045647965.1 Eubacteriales bacterium
GGCGTTTGTCACATTCATCCTTGTACATGGGCATAAATTCACCTCCTCATAGTCTAATCATCAAATGGACATCTGCTTAACCTTATCATGAATCGGTCGAGCATATGTTTTAAGTGGGTTCACCTATATGTTATCAAAAAATGGGGAAAGGTTGGGTTGGAAGAAAATTTTTCTGAATTTTTCAAGTACATATCGCAAACAATTATAACACAAAACTATGAATTATTCAATTCGCTACATAGACATCGCTACAAGCATTGCGTTGCCCCCATCATCGCCAAGGTGTAAGTCTATCCTTGCGCGGAACGATGCAGGCACGAAAACCGCGCTAAAGCGCAAGAAAAGCGGAGATTTCGAGAGATTTCTCCGTTTTTTGTGATTTTGCGGATGCATTTCGGCAGGGTTGAGTCGAGGTTGAGGCAGCGAAATGCTCGTTTCGTAAAACTTGTATATTTTTTGTTTTTCTTTGAATGGTCTTGTTTTTTGCGCGCATTTATGATATAATCGTATCAGTTATTCAGAAGAATGACGTCGGAGCAGAAGTTCCTTTATTATAGCGTCCATGTTTATCAAACAGATACTATGAAGGTATCATAATCCCCTAAGGGATCGTGATGCTTTTTTGTGTTTTATGAAAGGAACTTTACATGAAAAGCCATAACAAACTTTTGAAACTGACCCTCGCTGCGCTGTTTTTGGCGCTTGCTTACGTGATGCCTTTCCTGACGGGCCAGATCCCCGAAATCGGTTCGATGCTTTGCCCGATGCACCTGCCTGTTCTTTTTTGTGGGTTTATTTGCGGACCCGTTTGGGGACTTATCGTTGGGTTTATCGCGCCGCTTTTCCGTTCATTGTTAACGGGAGGTTTTCCTCCTATGTTTCCGACAGCCGTATGTATGGCATTCGAACTCGCCGCATACGGCGCGATCGTTGGATTTATGCACAAACTTCTGCCCGGTAAGAAACTCTATATCTACTGCTCACTGCTTACAGCTATGATCGTTGGACGTCTTGTTTGGGGAGTTGCTATGTTTATTTTCGTTGGAGTGGGTGGCGGCTTTACCTTTGCGGCATTTCTTTCCGGAGCGGTTACCAACGCCATTCCCGGAATCATCGTGCAGATCGTTTTAGTGCCCATTGTTGTCATGCTGATCGATAACCCAAAGTTTTTGAAGCTGAAAGATTGAAGAGATTAAAATGAATAAAATCACGGAACGGAGCGAGAAAACTCGCGAGCGTTTGATAAAGCATTATCAAACCTATCCAAAACTGCAAACAGAAGATATTTTTAAATTCATTTTCCAGAGCGCATTCGGCTGCGAACATTTGGTGTCAAACGAAGAGGCGGCGCTCGAATATATCCAACGCGAATATGCAGCGTTATCCGAGGTTGGACAGCCTCTTATAAAGCCACTTGTAGAGTCACTTGACGGTGAATATAGCCGCGTGTATTTTTCGTGCTTGAACGATGGATTGAAGCACGAAACCCTCACGAAATTATTCTGTCTTTCCGCCCAAAAAGAACCGAATGGCAAAGTTTTGCTGGAGCAAAAGCTGCAAGCGACGAGGGAACTTATTGTCGAGGGCATTTTGCCGTTTGACATCACTGATTTTGACAAAAGGCTTGACGAGTGGCGTACTATGGGGTATCCTGCCGTACACCATTCCGAGGATTTTCGCCGGGCATACCATCCTGCCTATCGTGTGATTGCCAATCGGTACGCCCACTTTTTGTCAGTATTTGCAAGGATAGACAAACTGCTTACTGAAGGAAGTGTGATCGTTGCCATTGAGGGTGGAAGTGCAAGCGGAAAGACTACACTTGCGAGCATACTGCAGGAAGTGTATAATTGTAATGTGTTTCACATGGACGACTTCTTTCTCCGCCCCGAGCAACGTACACCACAGCGTTTTGCGGAGGTTGGAGGAAACGTTGACAGAGAGCGCTTTTTTGATGAGGTCCTTCAGCCTCTTATGAAAAATGAGACGGTATGTTACCGCTGTT
>JAZRNC010000233.1:0-4109 GCA_045647965.1 Eubacteriales bacterium
TTATTGTGATCTTTTAAAGATAGGTTTTTGACTTATGGTGAATTCAGTATATCATAAAGTTAATGTGATTTCAATAGAAAATTTCAATGTATGGGAAAACAAAAGGTAAAAGGGATTAGAAAAACATCTACTTGACAAACGGCTTGCTGTGTGATATAATAACAAAATATATATTTTAAAAAATCTATGGAAAGGGGGTTCGTATGACAGAGCGACTACAGAATGTATTCCACGCATCTTCCCCGGAGGCGGCAGTAATCATTTCCGTGGCGATGATGCTGTTTATCGGCTTTTTTGCAACGCGTATCACGAAAAAGCTGCGTCTGCCAAACGTAACGGCGTATATTCTCGTCGGCGTGCTGATCGGACCGAGTTTTCTGAATTTCATTCCTCATTCGGTCATTGACGGGATGGCGTTTTTGTCCGATATTGCGCTTGCATTTATTGCGTTCAGTACGGGAGAATTTTTTAAGCTGAGCGTGTTAAAGAAAAACGGAGCAAAGGTCATTCTCATCACCCTTTTTGAAGCGATCACCGCATCCGCCGTCATTTTTGTTGTGATGTTTTTCGTATTGTGCTGAGTCTCGCGTTTTCCATTGTTCTTGCCGCACTTGCTTCGGCAACGGCGTCCACGTCCACAATGATGACAATACGGCAGACTCGGGCGAAGGGGGATTTCGTCAATACTCTTCTTCAGGTTGTGGCACTTGATAACCTTGTGGCCCTTCTTGCGTATAGTATTTCGATTTCGCTCGCCTTGTCCATCAGCCTTGGCGAGTCGGTGGGTGCTTTTGATATCGTAAAACCTCTTTTTATTAACCTTGGCGTTATGCTGATCGGCGGTTTGTTCGGGGCGCTTCTGAAGCTGTTGATCCACACGAAACGCTCGACGGACAACCGACTTATCATCACCATTGCGACTTTGTTTGCATTTTGTGGGGTGTGTGCGATCCTTGACGTGTCCCCACTTCTTGGATGTATGGCGATGGGAACGGTTTACACGAATATCTCGGACGACGAAAAACTGTTTAAGCAGATCAACTATTTCAGCCCGCCGATTATGCTTCTTTTCTTTGTAAGATCGGGACTCACGTTCCGTATGGATGCACTGATCAAACCGTCGGGAAACGTCGGCGCGCTTCCGCTGATCGTGGTCAGCCTGATTTATTTCGGGGTGCGAATTGCTGCCAAGTATGCCGGTGCGTTTGTCGGCGGAGCAGTTGTCGGAAAACCGAGCGGCGTGCGTAACTATCTTGGACTTGCGCTGATTCCCCAGGCTGGGGTGGCGATCGGTCTTGCTTCCCTCGGTGCGAGAGCACTCGGCGGGGAGATGGGCGATGCGCTGCAGACGATCATTCTTGCATCCAGTATTCTTTACGAGGTGGTCGGACCGGCGTGTGCCAAGCTGTCGCTGTATCTGTCGGGATCGTATACCGAAGACCTTGACGAGATGGTCGTGGTGGAAGAAGTAGACGAAAACGGCAAACGCAAAAACGAAGTGGAACTTCTTATCGAGAAAATTCGCATAATACAAAAAGAATTCCCGCCTCATAATGAATCCGAAGAAGAAATCGCCTTTACGAAGGCGGCAGAAGAACATTTTGAATCCCCGAACGTATATCGATTCCGACGAATGAACAGGAGATAAAGTATGACACAACACATCGTTTTATCCGTAGATCCAATCACGCAGTGGCTTGGCGAATGGGCTGGGGATCTAAACACGGCGTCCATATTCTTTCGCATATGCTTTGTAATTTTTCTTTCCGCGATCGTTGGATGCGAACGTTCGAGCAAACGACATTCCGCGGGACTTAGAACATTCATTCTCATTTCCCTTGCGTCGTGTATTGCGATGATGCTCGATTTGCATTTGGGAAGAGAATCTCGTACCTATATTCTGACAGGGGCGGTCGTGATCGGTGCGTCTACGATCAGCGTTAACTCCCTTCTGTATTCGTCAAAGAATCAGATCAAAGGACTCACTACATCCGTGGCGCTTTGGACCTGTTCCATCATCGGCCTTTGCGTTGGTGCGGGAATGTACTCCGTTGCCATTCTGTCGTTTGTGGGACTGATTATGAGTTTGTCCCTCCTTCCTGCATTTGAAGTGTATTTGAAAAACAGATCGAACCATTTTGAGATACATCTCGAACTCATAAACAGCAGTTATCTGCAGGAATTCGTCACAACGATCCGCAAACTCGGCTTGAAGATTGACGAAATCGAACTCAATTCCGCCTATGTCAACTCCGGACTCAGTGTGTACTCGATCGCCGTGTCCATCAACAGCAAAGAACTGAAACAATACAAAACGCATTACGAAATTATTGAGGCTCTGAAATCTCTCGAGTACATCTACCACATAGAAGAAATGAAATAATGGTCATCCATCCATAAAAATATAATATGTAGAAAACGGTTCTCTGTGACTAAGGTCTTGGGGAGCCGTTTTTTGCGGAACCTATTGACAACGTGGAAAGATTGGTGTATACTTATAACAAACATTTTTATGTGCTACAAGGAGATATAGTATGAATAACGTGGATTACCGTGATTATCAGCTCAAAAAAACAACGCATAAAGGAGAAACCCTGGAGTGGGGGGCGTATAACCACAATGCGGCGCTCGAAACGGATCGGCCGCGTCTTTTGATGATTGGTGACTCGATTTGCGGCGGATACAACAAAATATGCCGAAACTTTTTGATCGACAACGTATATCAGAGCTCGTGGATCTCATCACGCGGCGTAACCGATGAGAAATATCTACAGGAGCTTGACCTTGTTCTCAGCGCACTCCCGAGATTTGATTACATCACCTTTAATAACGGTCTGCACTGCACCTCGTCCAACGTGGATGAATGGAAAGAAGCGTATGGTCTTGTGATTGATTTCATGCGCGCAAAGCATCCGGGTGTGAAGATCTACGTTCTCACAAGTACTCCCGTTGAAAACGAAGATTGGGAAAAGGATGTAGTAAAGATCAATCAAAAAGCCGTTGAGGTTGCGCGTGAAAAAGATCTCCCCGTGCTTGATCTTCATCAGACGGTTCTTGATATGCCGCTTGAGAAAAAATGGGAGGACGGCGTTCACTACACGACGGAAGCGAATGATATCCTTGCCAATACCATTACCGATGCGCTGTGTGCGGCATACGGCTGGACGAAAAGCGAATAATTGATATATTTTGGGAGAATGGATATGAATACGGATTATCGGAATTATCAGATCAAAGCAGAGGGATGCGGCGACGAGAACATCACGTGGACCAAGTCGCGTCATTTTCCTTGCAAAAAAGAAAACAGCCCTCGATTGTTGGCTATTGGTGACTCGATCTGTGATGCGTATGAGGGCCAGCTTTTGCCACTGATTAACAATGAAGCGGGACTCAGTTATTGGGCATCTAGTCGCTGTATCACGAATAAGTATTACATCCGTGAACTCGAATTGGTGCTTGACGTAAAAAAATACGATTATATTCTGTTCAACAACGGTCTTCACAGCCGGGGGGCTGATCTCGAACAGTGGAACGAGGCATACAGTCTGGCGGTGGATTTTATTCACGCAAAGCAGCCGTGGGTAAAAATGGCTGTGGTTACAAGCACGCCTTATGAAGATGATAAGAAGAATGAGTTCGTTCGAAAGATCAATGAGATTACCAAGGAAATCGCCGGGGCAAAGGGAGTTCCCGTTCTTGACCTTTTCCGTATAACCTGTGATACGCCGCTTGAAAACAGATGGTCGGACGGCGTTCATTTCCAGCCCGAAACTGTAAAGCTGCAGGCGAAGGCGATCCGTGCGTTCATTTCGGAGACTTTTGGTGTTTGAACACACTCCGTTTTGCAAGAGGGGACGGGGGAAGAGTCAAAATTTCTCCCGTTTGAATGAAAAAACAACCTAAAAAATGAAAAAAATGAATTTTATTTCTCAGAGAGTTCATTTTTTGTAAAAAACCTATTGCAAATTCATGAAAGATATTGTATACTATTGTTGTATAATTTTTATCGGAAATATTCCGAAAATAATTTGGAGGACAAAATGAAAAAGAGAATACTTGCATTTCTTCTCGTTGCAGTTATGGCTCTCGCACTCGTTTCTTGCGGCGGC
>JAZRNC010000234.1:0-10735 GCA_045647965.1 Eubacteriales bacterium
ATCACGTTCGTATACGTAACTCACGATCAGGAAGAGGCGCTCACGATGAGCGACACCATAGTCGTTATGAACGGCGGTGTCATCCAGCAGATAGGCACTCCGCAGGATATATACAACGAGCCGAAGAACGCGTTTGTCGCAGACTTCATCGGCGACAGCAACATCCTCCCCGCAACGATGGTGAAGGACTACGAGGTAAAATTCCTCGGTCACATCTTCCCCTGCATTGATGCGGACTTTGGTGAGAACGCACCGGTTGACATCGTAATCCGCCCCGAGGACGTAGATATCGTCGCTCCTCAGGACGGTATGCTGCGCGGTGTGGTAACCTCCGTAACGTTCCGCGGTGTCCATTTCGAGATCATCGTGGATATCGGCGGTTTCAAATGGATGATCCAAACGACCGACGAACATTCCGTCGGTGAGGAAGTTGGTCTTTTCATTGAACCCGATGCCATTCACGTTATGAAGAAGTCCAAGTATTCCGGTCAGTTCGGTGACTACAGTTCGTATTCCGACGAACTCGACACACTGGGCGTACTTCCCGAAGACGAAAACGAAGAGTGACGGATTCGGAGGTAACTGATGAAAAAACGAACGTTGACACAGCGTTTGCTCGGCAGTCCGTATATTCTGTGGGCGGCAATCTTTATCGTTGTCCCGCTGATTATCGTCATTTATTACGCGTTCACGGACGCATCGGGCAATTTCACGCTTGATAATATCAAACAGCTGAAGGAGTATAAGGACGTTTTCCTGATCTCCATCTATTATTCACTGATCGCCACGGCTATCACCTTGGTCATCTCGTATCCGTTTGCATATCTCATGAGCCGTAAAAGTGAGAACACACAGCGCATTATGATGATGCTCGTGATGCTTCCGATGTGGATGAACCTTCTCATCCGCACGTATTCATGGATGAATATTCTTGAAAAAAACGGAATCATCAACAATTTCCTTGCCCTCTTCGGTATTGAACCGCTAAAAATGATTGGTACTCCTGGGGCTGTTATTTTCGGTATGATCTACAACTACATTCCGTATATGATCCTTCCGATCTACACGGTTATGGCAAAGATCGACCCGAAAATTTTGGAAGCGGCGGAAGACCTCGGCTCCAACGGTCTCTCGAAACTGCGCCGCATCATTCTTCCCCTGTCCATGCCCGGTGTCGTATCGGGAATCACGATGGTTTTCGTTCCCTCCGTCAGCACGTTCTACATTTCCCAAAAGCTCGGTGGAAAGATCATCCTCGTCGGTGACGCCATCGAAAAACAGATCCAGTCCTTATATAACTACAACCTCGGTGCCGCGCTTTCTCTCGTTTTAATGGTTCTTATTGTCATCAGTATGGCGGTAATGAAACGTTTTGCCGGCGACGACGGTGACAATCTGTACGTATAAGGAGGCGACGGTATGAATAAAACCACAAAAGGATTTGGCAACGCCTTTATTGCCATCATTTATTTCTTATTGTACGCCCCTCTTTTCGTTATGGTGCTGTTTTCTTTCAACGAAGCAAAGAGTACTTCGGTATTCAAAGGTTTTTCGCTGAAATGGTATATCGAGCTGTTTTCATCGAGTGATACGATGACCGCGCTCAAAAACACCCTGATCCTTGCCGTAACGTCCGCCGTAATCGCAACCGTGATCGGGACTGCCGCTGCCGTGTATATTTACTACGTCCGCAGTAAAGCGTGGAAAACCACCATCAATTTCGTCACGAATATTCCGATGATGAACCCCGACATCGTAACAGGTATCTCTCTGATGCTTCTGTTTGTATTTGTGGGACGTCTGCTCGGACTTACCAATTCTCTCAGCTTCACCACTCTTCTGATCGCCCACGTTACGTTCAACCTCCCCTATGTTATCCTGAACGTACTCCCGAAGCTGAATCAGACCGACCCCTACTTGATGCAGGCGGCGGAGGACCTTGGAAGCACCCCGCTTCAAGCTTTTTTCAAAGTTGTTCTTCCCTCCATCATGCCCGGTATCAGTTCCGGATTCCTTATGTCGTTCACGCTGTCCCTTGACGATTTCGTCATCAGTTACTACACGAACGGCTCGGATTTCCAGACTCTGCCCCTTAAAATATTCGCGATGACGAAGAAAACGGTCAAGCCCGATATGTACGCGCTCTCCAGCCTCATATTCGTCACCGTACTCGTTCTCCTCATCATCGTAAATATCGGACAGTTCAAATCCTCTCCCTCAAAACAATCAAAGAAATAATCCCACAGGTCGCATATCCTGTTTTTCACTCATAAAGCGGGATGCCGTCCACCGATACTATAATCAAATTAGGAGTAATGCTTCATGAAAAAAACCATATGTCTTTTTCTCTCCGCACTGATCATCCTCTCCGCCACCCTCGTTTCCTGCGGCGGCGGTAACTATACGCTGGAATCCCCTCGCGCCGAATACACCCGTGAATTCGAAGGAACAACGCTGAACGTATTCAACTGGGGTGTGTATATTTCCGACGGCAGCGAAGGCACGTTTGACGTAAACCGCGCGTTTGAAGAACTCACGGGAATTAAGGTCAACTACCTGAACTACGAATCGAACGAAGCTATGTATTCAAAGATCAAATCCGAGGCTGTATCGTACGATATCATCATTCCCTCCGATTATATGATCGAAAGACTCAAAAACGAAGGCCTTCTCCAGAAGCTCGATTTTTCCAAGATCACAAACTACGATCTCGTGGATGCCAAGTATAAAGATCTCTTCTTCGACCCCGCAAACGAATACAGCGTTCCCTACTCTGTGGGTATGGTAGGACTTATCTACAACACCGAAATGGTGGATACCACCCCTGATAGCTGGAGCGTAATGTGGGATGCAAAATATCATGACAACATTCTCACATTCAACAATCCCCGTGACGCGTTTGCCATCGCACAGTTCCTCCTCGGCATTGATCTGAACACCACGGATAAAGCGGAGTGGGATACCGCAGCTGCAAAGCTGAAGGAACAGAACGCCGTTCTTCAGGGACGCGTTATGGACGAAGTATTTAACAAGATGGAAGGTGGAAATGCCGCCATCGCCCCCTACTATGCAGGCGACTTCCTCACAATGGTAGAAAACAACCCTGACCTCGCCTTCGTCTATCCGAAGGAAGGCACAAACATTTTCGTGGATTCGGTCTGCGTACCCCAAAACGCGCAGAACTATGATGCCGCTATGATGTATATCAACTTCCTCCTCGAACCCGAGGTTGCTCTCGCTAACGCGGAATACATCTGCTACGCATCCCCGAACACCGCCGTCATCAATAATCCCGACTACTCCCTCTATCAGAACGAAATTCTCTATCCCGATGAAGCCTCGATGCCGAAGGTAGAATATTTCCACGATATCGACGCTGAGATTCGTTCCTACTACGAAAAACTTTGGGAAAATATCCTTCTCGACTAATAATAGTATCTCGTATTTATTAAGAGGCGGGAGATGAGCTTTTTTTGAAAAAAGTTCATCTCCCGCCTCTTCTCCATTTCTCAAAGTTTGTTGAAAAGATAGAAAATCGGGGGAAGGAAAACTTTTTCAAAAAATTTTCTTCCCCCGAAAATTGTTATTTGTATTCGTTTTTTCGATTATTTCAGTTTGCCGTTTTTTTCATAAGCGGCAACCACAGCGTTCATCACTGCCGCCCGGAGTCCGCCTTCTTCCAGTTTTTCCACACCTTCGATCGTGGAGCCGCCGGGACTTGTTACTTCATCCTTCACAACAGCCGGATGCTTTCCCGTTTGCTCGAGAAGCTCCGCCGTACCCCGCAGAGTCTGAATTGCATATTCCAGTGCTTTCTTTCTCGGCACACCGCATTTCACTCCGCCGTCCGCCATCGCTTCCACAAACAGACAGAGGAACGCGGGGCCGCAGCCGGATATCGCCGTCGCCGCATCGATGAGAGATTCGGGCATCCAATCGAGTTTTCCGGATCTTGCCATAAATTCTTCGAATTCCGCACGGTTTTCCGCCGTTACGTCAGCGCTTGACGTGCAGAGAATCATTCCCTCTCCCACAGCAGCCGCCACATTCGGCATAATTCGGATCACGGGACACGCCCCGCCAGCCAATGCGCGTACTTTTTCCATCGTCACGCCCGCCATAATCGAGACAAGAACCGCTCCACGTCTGCTCGCAAGAACGGGACTGATCTCTGTCATCACGGACTCCGCTGCCTGTGGTTTCACACAGAGGAAGATATAATCGGCTTCTGCCGCAACACCGAGCGCCGTGGACGGAATGCATCCGAGACGATCCTTCGCGCTCTCTACCTTCTGCGTGTCAAGATCGCTCACCATAATCCCGTCGCCCACGACTTTAACGCACGCTTCAAGGAGCGCGCCGCCCATATTTCCGATTCCAATAAATCCAATTCGTTTCATATATGCCACCTCATCGAACGTTTCCGTTCCCGCGAATGATGTATTTATACGTGCAAAGTTCACAAAGCCCCATCGGGCCGCGCGCGTGAAGCTTTTGCGTGGAGATCCCCATTTCACAGCCAAGTCCGAACTCACCGCCATCGGTAAAGCGCGTGCTTGCATTGACATAAACCGCCGCACTATCGATCATTCGCGTGAATTTTTCAGCCGCTTCTTCGTTTTTCGTGAGGATCGCTTCGCTGTGATGCGTGGAATGGGTCGAAATATGCGCGATCGCCTCGTCCACCGATCCGACCGCTTTCACCGCAAGGATATAGTCGAGAAATTCCGTATCATAATCCGCTTCCCCTGCTGCGCTGCCATCGATGATATTCCGTGACTCCTCGTCAAGACGGAGTTCCACGGGAACCTTTCCCTCAGCAATCCGTTTGTCAACGAGTGTGCTCTTCAACATCGGCAGAAATTCCCCCGCAATATCGCGATGCACAAGGCAGACTTCCGCGGCGTTGCACACCGACGGTCTG
The DNA here is from genome assembly GCA_045647965.1 of Eubacteriales bacterium. Taxonomy (GTDB): domain Bacteria; phylum Bacillota; class Clostridia; order Oscillospirales; family CAG-272; genus UMGS1696. Next base: position 4,925 of record JAZRNC010000234.1, read on the forward strand.
CTTGTTTTGGCGTTTTCGATCACGGAAAGAGCCATATCCATATCCGCAGAAGAATCCACGAAAATATGACAGATGCCCGTTCCCGTTTCAATGCACGGCACTTTCGCTTGCTCCACACAAGTACGAATAAGCCCCGCTCCGCCTCGCGGAATGAGGAGATCCACGTATCCAACGCCCTGCATCAGATCAAGAGAACTCTGTCTCGTAACATCCTCCACTCCGCAAACGAGGTCTTCCGAATATCCTGCATCACGACAGCCCTGTCTGAGTGCTTCAATGATGGCGGCAGAAGAACGGAACGCATCCCGTCCCCCGCGAAGAATAACCGCGTTTCCGCTTTTGATGCAAAGCGCCGCCGCATCCGATGTGACATTCGGTCTGCTCTCGTAAATAATGGCGATCACGCCAAGAGGAACGGCGGTTTTCTGGATCAGAAGTCCGTCCTCCCTCGTATGGGATTCCATCACGCGCCACGACGGGTCCGGAAGATGCTCCACATCGCGAATCCCCTCCGCCATCGTCGCAATTCGACTTTCGGTGAGGCGAAGTCTGTCAAGCATTACGTCGGAAATACGACCTTTTGCCGCCTCAAGATCTGCTTCGTTTTCCGCAAGGATCTTTTCCGAGTTTTCAAGAAGACGGCGCGCCATCGCCGCAAGTATTCTGTTTTTATCCTCCGTGGAAGCGGAACCGATCGACGGGGATGCCGCCTTTGCCGCTTTCATAATGTCAAGAGTTGTTTTCATAGTATCAGTATCCCCTTACCTGGTTTATTGCTCCATTAGTTTGCAAACAGCGCAGAAAATTTTCCCATCGTTTCCGCGGGAATGAGGTACACGATCGAGGATTTTTCAGGCTTTGCGTACACACTGCCATCTGCGGTCGTTTTTCCGAACAGGATCGTATACGTCGTATCGAGACGTGACGTTTGTGTATTTCCGTCCGCATCGGTCGTAGAATACAGCGCCTTGTAGTTAAGAGTCAGGAATTCTTCCCCGGCAATCCCGTATTCCGTGAGTTCCTCTTCTTCCGCGTAGTAGTCCGCACAATTTGTGAGCGGAATGGAGCGAATCAGCGTTTCCAGACTCGTGAAGTGTTCTTCAAGAGTATATTCCTTTTGGTTTCCGCCAAACGACAGTGTAACGGAATTAAAGTATTCCGCGTCAATGTCGGCCGGGATCGCATCGAGAAGAAGGAGAGAGTCCAGATCGTAATTGAAATAATATCCGTAATCCGTAGAAACGAGATACATTTCTCCATCCGCCATAAAGTAATATGCCCCAATTGCCGCATTATACTGTCCCACGCGGTATTCGTGCGAGTCTTCCCCGTATTTTGCAACGATCTTCAGTGTTGGCTTGTCGAGGCCGTAGTCCTCCATCCGTCCCTCGGTTACGGCGCGGTTTGCCGTAATCGAAAGGATGGAATTTGCCATTTGTGTTACAATGGTAGAATTCAGAGGGAAGTTTTTATCTTTCGAAAGATACCATTTTCCCTCCGAAACCTTGAACGTGATCGTATCCGAGTCTGCAAGAGTGTACGAAAGGCTCGAAAGCTCAGATCCTTCAAACGCAGCAAGAGTCAGCACTTGATTTTTTGCCGCTTCTTCGGCAAGGCGTTCCGCTTCCGCCTTGTCATTTGCAGATTTCATCACCGTATACATCACAGTGAATACGATCAGTATCCCTACCATAATCAAAAGCGGCAGGGCTTTATTTTTCTTCTTTTTTTTGATCATTATTTACTCCGATTCGTTACCGTAGTCCACTTGTGAACCCATTATTTTTTACGACGCTTAAACCATACCGCAAATCCGAGAACAAACACCGTAATCGGAATCACAAATACGACAACCACGGACCAAATCATCGATTCCGCTTCGGTGATGGTCAGTGCCTGAATCTGCGTGCTCTTAGATTCAATGGAAATACTGGATTCGTTTTCGTTCAGCCAGTTGATCACCGACAGGAACATTTCGTAGTTTCCGCTCGGGAGAGACCCCTGTGCCGAATATGCCGAGAGAGTCGATGCCGAGAACCACACAAGATGGCTCGCAGTGCTTCTCTTTCCGCTTGCACTTCCCGTTGACGTCGCACCTACAAAGAATTCACCCTCGGGGTCTTCGCTCGTTTTGTCAAGGTTTTGGCTGTAAAGATCCTTCTTCACGTATGCGCTATCGGAAGTGGTGAGAAGAGCGGACACGGAATGCGTTCCGTCGGAGGTAATACCGTGTGCGGCGCTGGCAAGAACGTAGAGATTGGACGACGACATCAGCGAAAGCGGTTTTTCAGCAGTAGAACCGATCTTCGGAAGGAGATTGAATCCGTATCCGGTATAGAGGTTCTGATCGGTTTCCATAACGATACCGTCTTCCGCTTCAAGACCCATATGTTTCGCAAGTGCTGTGAGATTGGGCATCAGCGCAGACGTGTACGTGGTAGCACCCGTCACAAGAATAATGCTGCCGCCCTCTCCGAGATACGCGATGAGTTTATCTTTTTCCGCCGCGGAAATATCCGTCGTGGGCACGTTTATCAGAATCGACGTGCAGTCTCCGGGAATCTCGGATGTCAACAGATTCAAGTCATTCACTGCAATATTATCGCTTGTTATATAGTTTATATACGTAGGATCAAGCGCACTTTCTCCGTGCCCGGACAGCGTATACATCGTCGGAAGATCGTCACGGGTGACATAGTCGATCGCTGTGGTAAACCGAAGTTCGCCGTCAAAGAATTTTGTACCCGTCGGCATCTGCCCGTAGTACATATAGTAGTAATAATCTTCTTCTGTGTACTCCGTGCGGTAGATTCTCGAATAATCAATGATATAGAAGCGCTTTTCACTCTCTACGATGACCGAGTTTTCTTCTACCGTCTGATCCGTATACGCCGAAAGCGCCGCAGGATTTGCCACGAGGTCAATGGTCGATACCTTCACGTGCGAACTGAGAGACTCATATCTTTCCAGAAGCTCCGAAATCACGGTATCCTCATAACCGCGCTGGGCAACGATATAGAATTTCACGTCGGACGTCAATCCCTTTACCATCGATTCCGTCTGATCTCCGACGGAAAAAAGCTTTGTCTGTGTGATATCGTACTGGGTATAAATCGCCGGAACTTCAGCAATGAACATATTGATGATGATAACCACCGCAATCACAACGGCCGTCATCGTGATACTGAAAGAACCGATTTTCAGATATTTTTTATTGAGAGACGGTTTCTTTGCCGCCGTTTCGTTTTTCTTTTCTGTATTCATAAAACAAGCTCCTCCTTTCCGATCAGTTCCAACGCTTCTTTTCCATGGACTGAACCGACAAATACACGAACAATGCACTGATGGATATGTAGAACAAAATCACCGTCAGGTCAAAGATACCGTTCTGGAAAGAAGAAAGTCTGTCGAACAGTGCCACAGAGGCAAGAGCGCGGGGAACCAGCCCTTCGATCAGCGTGGGCTTTACGAGAAATACGATCAGGGAAGATGCTGAGAGAACGACTGCAACAGCAAGAGAGATCACCTGATTTTTAATCATAACATGGACAACGATCGCCACAATAACCGATGCCGCGATCAATCCTGCCAGCGATGCCGCTGCCGTTTGCGGAATCATACCAGCAATTCCGGACATGAAATTGAGAAGGAGCATCACGGCAAGGGTAATCACCGCCGCGATCACCTGGCTTTCGGTGAGAGACGAAATGAACATTCCAATCGCGATCAGTGCCGCACCGAGAAGGAAGAACGCAAAGATCGTGCTGTACGCCGTGGCGTAGTTGACGTCACCGAACGAACCGAGAATCAGCGGATAGAAGCTCATCACCACTGTAGGAATAGCAAGCATCGTCACCATCGCCAGATATTTTGCCATAACGACCGACGACATGGAAATGGGAAGTGAGTAAAGAAGCTGATCCGTGCGGCTGTGTTTTTCTTCCGCAAGAGAGCGCATGGTAAGAACGGGAATCGCAAACATATACACGATCGCAGCATTGATGACCGTGTATTCAAAATTCGGATACAGACCGAACAAGTTCCACGAAAGCATAAAAATTCCCGTCATAAGAAGGATGAATCCGACGAATATCGCGCCGATCATTCCGTTCGAATACGTTTTTAATTCTTTCTGATAGACTGCAAACACTGTCCGTCCTCCTCTCAGTTTCCGCCGAACAGCGAAGTGTATTCGCCGTCGTCAGTCTTTTTCTTATTCTTCTTTTCTTTTTTGCCGGTTTCCTCGGATTTCTCCTCCGCATCAGCCTCCGTCTGTTTCTGCTCAACGGGCTTTTCTTCCGCCGGCTGATCTTTCACGCCAGACATCATTTTATCTGCGATCTCCTCTTCGAGGCTGTGCGGCTCATCACTCACCACGGGCGCAGACTTAGGCTTAACGTTGTCTCCCGTAAGTTCAAGGAATACCTTTTCGAGCGTAACTTCCTCGTAACTCATCGTAAGAATGGGAGATTTCATATCGGCAAAGCGGAAGAACAGATCCTCGCGGATATCCCTGTCGCGGCTCGTCGCAATTCTTGCGTGTACCAGCCCGAGTTCTCCCGGATTCGTTTCACATTCCAGCACACCGGGAATGGATTCAATGGCGCGACGAATGCGGGATTCTTCCCCTCTCGCCACAAAATCCACGTAGTTCTTCCCTTCGTAACGCTTGGTGAGGTTTTCGAGGCTGTCGCTTGCCACGATATTTCCGTGAGAAATGATAATTACGTAATCACACACCGCCGATATCTCCGTCAGAATATGGCTCGACAGAATGACCGTATGTTCGCGGCTGAGACTCTTTATAAGTTCGCGGATCTCAATGATCTGACGCGGGTCAAGACCAACTGTCGGCTCATCAAGAATGATGATCTCGGGATTTCCGATGATCGCCTGCGCAATACCAACTCTCTGCTTGTAACCCTTCGAGAGGTTTTTGATGATTCTGGACGCGTAGTCCGTAAGCCCCGTCTTTCGAATGGCGTCGTCAATCGCGCGATACAAATCTTCCCCTGTAAGACCTTTAGCGCGTCCGACAAATTCCAGATATTCCTCCGGCGTCATATCCATATACAGCGGCGGCTGCTCGGGCAGATAGCCGATATGGGACTTTGCCTCCAGCGGATCTTCATAAATATCGCATCCGTTGATGGTGACTTCTCCTTCGGTTGCGGCAAGGCATCCCGTAATAATGTTCATCGTCGTGGATTTTCCGGCACCATTCGGTCCGAGAAAACCGTAGATCAGCCCTTTTTCAATCTTGAAGCTGACACCGTGAACCGCTTCAAACTCGCCGTACCGTTTCACAAGATTTTTTACTTCAATCAATTTTGTACTCCTCCCGGATTATATTTTCGAAAAATAATATACTTTATATTATACCACGCTTATTTGATGATTTTTTGAATAAATTAACAACATTACGAAATATTTTTTTGAAAAATTCACATTTTTTGATTCTGTCTTCGAAAAAAACAAAAATAACACGCTCACATGCCGAAGAACAAAAGATTGTGCCGAAAAGTTTCATTTCTCCGTTGCAAATTTTTGTTTTGTGTTGTATAATAAATTGTGACACTTTTTTCTCCCGTGGTTTTCCACGCGGGAATTGTCAAGCCGCCACTTGAAAGGATATGGTATAATATAGATGAGTAAGGATATCGGAATCGTCCTCGGCACGGCAACGGTGCTCGTTTACGTTAAAGGAAAAGGGATCGTTACCAAAGAACCCTCCGTTGTTGCCGTCGATAAAAACACCGACAAGATCCTAAAAGTGGGTCGCGAGGCGCAGCTTATGCTCGGCCGTACACC
>JAZRNC010000235.1:0-7486 GCA_045647965.1 Eubacteriales bacterium
CGATAGCTGTCCACCGCATACTTCTGCATATTTGACGACGCAGAAAGCACGAGAGGCCCTGACACACCAAAGTGCGTGAACAGCATCTCTCCCATTTCCTCAAAAACCGTTTCTCCGCCGTGCATTACCGAAAGCTGCACATTCTTCAGCGTCAGCCCCGACAATTCGTAAAAATTCTCCTCCGTCACGATGGGAACGAGCGAGGGCGAAAGAGGCGTTACACACACACCAAGCTCCGTGAGCATCGTGTGCCCATCCCCCGTGGATCCCGTACCGGGATACGAGACGCCGCCGCTTGCGAAAATGACCGCTTTTGCCAAGGTCACATCCCGTCCGTGAGTCAGAGTAAAGTACGCCTCTGTCTCTGTACTCTCCGACTCCTCGGTTTTTGGAAGTTCGATTTTTTTCACTCTCGCACCGTACACGGTCTTCACGCCAAGAGTGCTCATTTTTGAAACGAGAGCGCCTTGAATATCTGCCGCTTTGTCGGAAACGGGGAAAACTCTCCGTCCGCGTTCCGTTTTCAGCGGCACACCGCAGTCCTCAAAAAATTTCATCGTATCGGCAGGGGTAAAGCGATTCAGTACCCCGTATAAAAACTTACGGTTTCCCGTCACCGCTTCCATCACTTCAGCGGGAGAACAGTTATTCGTGACGTTACAGCGTCCTTTTCCCGTGATCCGTAATTTCTTTCCAGCAAACGGGTTTCTCTCCAGCACGATCACGGACGCACCCTGCTCCGCCGCCGCGATCGCCGCCATCATTCCGGCAGCTCCTGCGCCGATTACGGCAACATCTGCCCGTCTATGCGTACCATCGTTACGATTCATTGCTATCTCCGCTATGTTTTCCGTATCCGCTGGTGTATACGTTATATTCTTTCCATACTTTTTCAAGACGTCCGAGCGTTTCGGTGACTTCCACGTGCTTTTTCTTACCGATATACGCAATCATCGCATTGATAATGCTCATCGGCGCCACCAGCGAGTCCACGAACGACGCCATTTCACTCTTTGCGATCAACGACACACTGGCATAAGGAACGATCGGAGACGACATACTGTCCGTAATCGCAATAACGCCCGCTCCCGTTTTGGATACGTATTCTACCGCGTTGACAATCCCCGTCGTGTATCGCGGGAAGCTGATCGCTACGAACACATCCTCCTCGTGCACCTTCATCAGATGCTCAAAGATCTCACTGCCGCCCGCCGGACGAATCAGACGCACGTTATCAAACAGAAGGCCGAAATAATAATTCATAAATTCGGCAAGAACGGAGGATGAGCGCATACCGAGAATATAAATATTCCGCGCGTTAAGGATGCGGTCCACCGCTTCTTCAAACGCGGCGCGATCGATCGTTTCAAGAGTGGATTTGATTTTTTCGGCATCGTCGGTAAGGATCCGATCGAGGACTTCCCCCTCATCCATACGGTGATTGGCAACGTTGACGCGCTGTACGGACGTCAAGCGAACGCGTACCGTTTCTCTGATGTGCTGCTGAAGCTGGGGATACCCATCGAAGCCCATTTCGTTGGCAAAACGCACCACCGTTGATTCGGACACTCCCACCTCACAGCCAAGGGCGGACGCCGTCATATACGCCGCCTTATCATAATTTTCCACGATAAACTTGGCAATCAGCTTCTGTCCCTTGGAAAGCTTCGGAACAGCGTTTTCAATGTATCCGATCAGGTCGTTATTGTAATCCACGTTAGATGAAATCATTGTATTTCTCCGCTCGATTATTTCTTAGATGTCTGTTCTGTATTATCATAGTCATCATAATATTATATCCCAATTTTATAGAGAAGTCAATCGTGTTTTTGCAAATAAAGCGGCTGCCGCGTTTACGTTTTGTCACGCAACCCGACAGCCGCCGTTATATCGTTTTATAATTATATCTTAATCATACTTACATTATGCCGTGACCGACGAATCATATCGATTCAAGCATCAGTCCGGCTTTTTCTCCGGAACAATGAGGCCGTACGAACCCGCGTTGCGTTTGTATACAATGCACGTTTCTCCGAGATCCGCATCGGTAAACGCGAAGAAACTGTGTCCAAGGAGATTCATCTGGAGGATCGCTTCTTCCGGTGTCATCGGCTTCAGCGGGAACGTTTTGGTTCGGATATCGAACGAGCCTTCTTCTTCGATCGCGCCGTCGTCCGCAGCCATAGCAGCTTCAGCCGCCGCGAAGGAATTCTTCATCCTCTTTTCCAAGCGAGTTTTGTTTTTGCGAATCTGCCGCTCGATCGTATCCACGCATCTTGCGAGAGACGTTCTGAAATCGGGCGTGCTCTCCTCTGCACGGAAGAGAGTTCCTCCAACTGAGATGGTAATCTCCATGCATTCGTTATCACGTATACGGCGGAATGTCACGGTTGCATCTGCACCCTGCGGGAAGTAGCGATCGAATTTTGAAAGTTTTTTCGCCACAAGTTCCTTAATGTCATCATAAACATTCACTTGTCTTGCAATAATAGAGATATTCATACATGTACCACCTTTTCCTATATTACCGGCGGAGTCTCTTTTTCCCCCTTCGGCAATTTTATTATACCATATCCTCTGCGGTGAAAAAATAGATATTTTGTGAACTTTTGCTCTTTTTTAAATATTTTCACAAGAACTTATATTCAAAAACACCATAAAACCTCAAAAAGCTAACAAACCCGTTCATTTTTCGTTCGCTTTCGACGTTTTCCGCGAATATTCCCCCTCGCCAAATCATCCATATTTTACACAGTTTTTTGTCCCCCCAATGCAAAACATTTGACATATTCATTCATTGACACATTCGGGACCACGTGATATAATGTTAGTGTATATTTTTGTCGGATAGAATTTTTATACACTGTATGCATAGAAAACACATATCCGGTAAAACATACATCATCAAATAAATAAAAAAATTAAGGATAAATATATCGGAGGCATAGTATGAGAGAAAAATTAAAATGCGTCGTTGTCGGCGCAACCGGTATGGTCGGTCAGCGTTTTCTGACCCTTCTTGACAACCACCCCTACTTCACCGTAACCGGCGTGGCTGCAAGTGCACGTTCTGCCGGCCTCACTTACGAAGAAGCGGTAGCAGGCCGTTGGAAAATGGCAGCACCCATTCCCGAAGACGTGAAGAAAATGGTCATCATCGACGCTGCTGACGTAAAAAAAGTTGCCGAAATCTGCGACTTTATCTTCTGCGCGGTCGATATGCCCAAGGATGAGATCAAAGCACTCGAAGAAGCGTACGCAAAAGCAGAGCTCCCCGTTATTTCCAACAACTCCGCAAACCGTTGGACGAGCGACGTTCCGATGATCCTCCCCGAAATCAACGCCGATCACCTCAGCGTTATCGAAAGCCAGAAAAAACGCCTCGGCACCACACGCGGTTTTATCGCTGTAAAGCCCAACTGCTCCATTCAGGCGTATGTTTCCGCGCTCACACCTCTTCGTAAATACGGTCTGAAGCAGATCCTCGTTACCACGTACCAGGCAATCTCCGGCGCCGGCAAAAACTTTGAAACATGGCCCGAAATGGTGGATAACCTCATCCCCTACATCGGCGGCGAAGAAGAAAAGAGCGAAAAAGAACCCCTCAAGATCTGGGGTGAAGTTCGCGGCGGCACGATCGTTACCGCAGAATCCCCCATCATCACTACACAGTGTCTGCGCGTTCCCGTAACAGACGGTCACACCTGTGCCGTATTCGTTTCCTTTGAAAATACCCCCCCGATCGAAACCATCCTTGAAGAATGGCGTAATTTCCGTGGTCTCCCCCAGATGCTCGAGCTTCCCTCCGCACCCGAACAGTTCATCACGTATTTTGAAGAACAGGATCGTCCGCAGGCGAAACTCGACCGCGATCTTTACAAGGGTATGGGCATCACCATCGGTAGACTCCGTCCCGACACCATCTTCGACTATAAGTTCGGCGGACTTTCCCACAACACACTCCGCGGAGCTGCTGGTGGCGGCGTTCTTTCCGCAGAGCTCCTCTACAGACAGGGTTACCTCGACTAATCGCATTTTACTACACAATTTATATTATTACGGATCCGGTACGGTTACACGTGCCGGATTTTTTGTTTCCGCCGCCAAAGAGCGTTTCACCTCACCGATCGCCATCAGCACGATGGGGGAGACAAGCATTCCAACAAGCCCGCCGACCTTCCAACCTGCGTACAGAAACACGAGCGCCACAAACGGATGCGCTCCGCTCATTTTCCCGATCAGTCTCGGTTCCGCAATCTGACGCGCGAGATATGCGGCAAGCCACACAACGACAAGTCCAACCCCAAACGCACCGCGATCGGACAGAAATTCCCACAGTGCCCACGGCAACAGCACGGTTCCGCATCCGAACACGGGAAGCGCGTCGATCAGAGCAATCACCACCGCCAGCACAAACGCGTTTTCCGCACCAATGACGGAAAGACCCAACGCAAGAATCAGGAACGTCCCGAAAAACAACAACAGATACGCACGGAAATACCCGAACACCGCACCCGAAAACTCCCCAAACCAACCGTCGATCCACCCAAGCGCTTTTTTCGGTAAAAACTCCCGTACGCTTCTTGTCACCCCCGGCAGATCCGCCGTCAGGTAAATATAACTGAGCACGAACGCGAACCCGCTCATCACCCCTGACGAGAATCGCTGTACGAGGGACGTGAGCATTCCGGCCGCCTGATTCCCCAGCTTCGATGCCACCTCCCTTGCCGCGCCCAACATCATTTCGGAAACGGACGTCCCCCCCACCTCAAACGACGAGTGAGAAAACGGCAATCTCTCTCCCAAACGGCGAATCAAACCGACGGTGTCCTCCGCATACTCCGGCAAATGCATCACAAGAGACTTCGCTTCCTCCACCATTTTCCCCGACAAGAGCGTGATCGTCACCACCCCGCCAAGACAAACGAAAACGGCGTAAAGAGTACATCCCGTTTTTTCGCCCACCCGCCACAGTTTTGAGAGAAACAATCCCGCCGGTCGCGATAGCCTCGCCAGAACGTACGCCGACGCAAACGGAAGCAGCGTTCCAAACAGTACCTTTCCGAGAACCCCCGAAAGTGCCACCCCCACCGCCACCGCAACGATCCACCACACCATTCCGTTTTTTTCCATCTCATCCATCTCTCCCATCCGTCACCTCGCGCACGTTTTTCATTCGTAATTTGTTAATAGTATTCCCATCGTGCAAAAAAACTTCCCGTTTCATTTGATTTTCCCGAAAAAATCTGCTATAATATAGAGTACGTACGGAAAAAGCCGTACAAATTCATTTACAGAAAGGTTTTCTCCGAATGAACTATTCCCTAAAACGAATATTCATGCTCATTTTGGTGTTCGCTCTCCTCTTTGTATCCGGCGGTTGCAACGCCAAAGAAACGGAGGATTATGGTGACAGTGTTATGATTCAGATCGAAATGGATAACGGCGGAATCATCAAGCTTGAACTCTACCCCGATGTAGCACCCATTACCGTAGACAACTTCGTAACCCTTGTGAAAGACGGTTTCTACGACGGGCTCATCTTCCACCGCGTCATTAAAGGGTTTATGATTCAAGGCGGTGACCCCGAAGGAACGGGATTCGGCGGCTCCGCGAAAAAGATCAAAGGCGAATTTGCCCTCAATGGCGTAAAAAATCCCATCTCCCACAAGCGCGGCGTCATCTCGATGGCTCGCAGTCAGGCAGTGAACTCCGCCTCTTCCCAGTTCTTCATCTGCCACGCGGATGCCCCCCACCTCGACGGTAGTTACGCGGCATTCGGTAAGGTAATCGAAGGCATCGACGTTGTTGACGAAATCGCAAACGTTCGCACCGATTACAACGATCGCCCTCTGCACGACGTAGTTATCAAATCCATCACTGTGATTGATGACTAATCCCACCTAACACCAACAAAAATCCCACACGTCCATGGTTCTATACCATACAAACGTGTGGGATTTCTTTATCTATCCGATAACAGAAACAAATTCCCCTCCCCAATATAAAGGTTTTGAGGAAGGGACGCGGGGAGGAAACTTTTGAAAAGCATCCTCCCCGCAAAACATCATTTATTCAACTTATCAATACATGCCGCCCATGCCGCCGCCCATGCCGCCTGCTGCAGCTGCCGGTTCGGGTTCGGGCTTGCTTACAACGAGAGCTTCCGTTGTGAGAACGGTTGCTGCTACGGATGCAGCGTTCTGAAGTGCAGAACGTGTTACCTTCGTCGGGTCTACGATACCTGCTTCGATCATATTCACGTATTCTTCCGAGTATGCGTTGAAGCCGTAACCCTTCTTACCGGAGGATACGATCTTGTCTACAACAACGGAACCTTCGAAGCCTGCGTTTTCTGCGATCTGACGAACAGGTGCTTCCAGAGCCTTGAGAACGATCTGTACGCCTGTCTTTTCGTCGCCTTCTACGCTATCGAGAAGAGATGCTACATCTTCAATTACGTTGAGATATGCAGTACCACCACCTGCTACGATACCTTCTTCTACAGCCGCACGAGTTGCGTTGAGAGCATCTTCAATGCGGAGCTTCTTTTCCTTCATTTCGGTTTCGGTAGCCGCACCAACCTTGATAACAGCAACACCGCCGGAGAGCTTTGCAAGTCTTTCCTGGAGCTTTTCACGGTCGAAATCGGAAGTGGTTACTTCGATTGCAGCCTTGATCTGGGAAATACGACCCTTGATTTCTTCGCCGTCACCTGCACCGCCTACGATGATTGTGTTATCCTTGTTAACCTTAACCTGGCGAGCCTGACCGAGCTGGTCAACGGTTGCTTCCTTAAGGTCGAGACCGAGTTCATCACAGATTACTTCACCGCCGGTGAGGATCGCGATGTCACGGAGCATTTCCTTACGTCTGTCGCCGAATCCGGGAGCCTTAACAGCTACGCATGTGAATGTACCACGGAGCTTGTTGAGTACGAGAGTGGTGAGTGCTTCGCCTTCTACATCTTCTGCAATGATGAGGAGCTTCTTGCCGCTCTGAACGATCTGTTCGAGAAGGGGAAGGATATCCTGAACGTTGGAGATCTTCTTGTCAGTGATGAGAATGAGAGCGTCGTCAAGAACTGCTTCCATCTTATCGGTATCGGTTGCCATATAGGGAGAGAGGTAACCGCGGTCGAACTGCATACCTTCAACAACTTCGGAGTAAGTTTCAGCGGACTTGGATTCTTCTACGGTGATAACGCCGTCGGAAGTAACCTTTTCCATTGCGTCAGCGATGAGAGTACCGATGATTTCGTCGCCTGCGGAGATTGTACCAACGCGAGCGATGTCTTCCTTACCGTTTACGGACTTGGAAGCTGCAACGAGAGCTGCTACTGCCTTGTCAACACCCTACTGAATACCCTTACGGATGATGATGGGGTTAGCACCTGCGGTAACGTTCTTCATACCTTCATGAACGAATGCCTGAGCGAGAAGAGTAGCGGTTGTTGTACCGTCACCGGCTGCATCATTCGTCTTAG
>JAZRNC010000236.1:0-8725 GCA_045647965.1 Eubacteriales bacterium
TGATTAAGGTATCATCCCGCTTTTTCTCTTTCAAAAAAATTTATCCAAAAAAATCATAAAAAACATAAATAATATGTTCTATAAGACTATTGTTAAGCGGTAGATATAATGATATAATTTATAATATCGGTTAAGATTATAATTCGCATTCGACGGTACTTAAGGGAGAGAATATGTTTTCTGAAATAAAAAAGAGGGAATACTTTGATGAGTGTTTCCGAATTGTCAAATTTATCATACCTCTGATAGCAACGGGCATTTTGCAGCTTTTGTATAATGCGGCGGATAGTGTTGTTGTCGGTTATTTTGATGGAGCCAAGGCTCTTGCCGCAGTGAGTTCCACCTCGTCTCTTGTGAATCTTATCATTAACTTGTTTATTGGTCTTACGGTTGGGGCGACTGTCTGTGTTGCTCACGATTTTGGTGCCGGAGATCACGAAGGTGTTCATAAAACGATCCACACCTCCGTTACGATAGGACTGATGGGCGGTATTTTTGTTGCATTGGTTGGATTTTTCTTTTCAAAAACATTTCTTGAATGGATGCAGTCTCCGACAGATGTTATTGGCTTATCGACCACGTATTTAAAAATATACTTCCTTGGCGCTCCCGCTATGCTGACGTATAACTTCTGTGCATCCTCTCTTCGTTCAGTAGGGGATACGAAACGCCCGCTGATATTTCTGTCGTTGTCGGGTCTCGTTAATGTGGGGTTAAACGTTATTCTCGTTGCGGTATTTCACCTCGGTGTTATTGGGGTAGCGGTAGCAACGATCGTCTCGCAGTATGTGTCCCTAGTTTTGATTCTCATCTATATGATCAAAACAAATGATGTGACAAAACTTTACCTAAGCAAATTGAAAATTCATTTGGATAAGCTCAAATTCATCTTCCGGATCGGTGTGCCCGCCGGATTGCAGGGAAGTATGTTTTCCATATCCAACGTGATTATCCAAAGTTCGATCAACTCGTTCGATTATCTGGCTATGGCAGGAAGTGGTGCATCTGCCAGCATCGAAGGTTTTACATATACGGCAATGAACTCGGTGTATAGTGCTACGATGACTTTTGTCGGTCAAAGTGTTGGCGCAAAGAAATACCATCGCATCCCGCGGATTTTTGGTATCAATTTGGTACTTGTTACGGTTCTTGGACTTTTGTTTGGATGGACCTCTTATATCTTTGGTGAACCGCTTATTTCTTTATACCTTCCGGATGATCCGCTGGCCGTGCCGTATGGAATGCTGCGCCTTAAGTATATCGCGCTTCCGTATTTTTTATGTGGTGTAATGGAAGTCATTACGGGTGCAGTTCGCGGAATGGGAATGTCGTTTATACCGATGCTGAACGCTTTTGTCGGTACTTGTCTGTTCCGTGTATTATGGATTTTCCTTGTATTTGAGAGATTCCGCTCACTTGAAATAATTTACATATCGTATTTGATCTCGTGGATTCTTACAAGTATAGCGCACTATGTCTGTTACCTCATTAAATACAACAGTTTGAAGAAAAAATCAAAGCATACGGAGGGATAATATGAAATATAAAGCGCTCATCTTTGATATGGATGGCACTCTGCTTGATACTTTGGAGGATCTCTGTAATTCCGTAAATCGTGCACTCGCGATGTACGGATGCGAAACATGTACTACGGATCACATTCGTCAAAGTCTTGGTTTCGGAGTGGATGAATTGATTGCACGGTGCACCCAAGGTGGCAGGGACAATCCGAATTATGCGAATATTTTGAACGAACATAAAAGCTATTATCAAAGTCATTCTGAAATTAAAACAAAACCGTATGCGGGAATCTGTGAACTAATTACAAACCTTGAAAAATCCGGCGTAAAAGTTGCCGTGGTGTCTAACAAGGTGCATGAAGCGCTCGTTCCCCTGGTGGAAAAATTCTTTCCCTCGATCCAATACATCTGCGGGGAGAGAATGAAAGAAGGCATTCAGTGCAAACCGCATCCGGACATGGTATTCCGCATTACCGGGGAACTCGACGTATTGCCGGGTGAATGTGCCTATGTCGGAGACAGTGAAGTCGATATTCAAACAGCGAATAATTCGGGAATGGATTGTATTTCTGTTGACTGGGGATTCAGAGACAGATATCAGCTTATCGAGTATAACCCTACCGTGATTGTATCACATCCCGATGAAATTTTTGCATTTATCAATTGACAGTAAGAATCAGTTTTTTTTACCATAGTTTGTCGAAAATGGCTTTACAAATATGTTGAAAAATGGTATAATAAATGTAATTAACGACATTTTTGACGAGGGCTAAACGAAAGGTTTAACAAATGGTATTTTCGAATCTGTTTTTTCTCTACTGTTTCTTACCCCTGCTTTTTATCTTATACTATATATTTAAAAATGACGCATACAGACGTTATGTTCTCATGCTTTTTTCGCTTGTATTTTACGCATGGGGAGAGCCGGTATGCGTTTTATTGATGATTGGGCTTGTCCTGGTCGATTACGTGTTCGGTTTAATTATCGACAGACACGCCGATTCACCAAAGATACAGAAGCTATCCCTCGTGATCGCTGTCGTAGTCAATCTCGCGGTGCTCGGAATTTATAAATATCTTGGATTCTTCATCGACACAGTAAATGGGGTTACGGGACTTTCTATTCCCGGATTTTCCATTGCTATGCCGATTGGAATCAGCTTTTTCACGTTCCAGACGATGTCGTATGTCATTGACGTTTACCGTGGTGACACGGAAGTGCAAACATCTTTTTCAAAACTTCTTTTATACGTGTCGTTCTTTCCGCAGCTCATTGCCGGTCCTATCGTTCGTTATAAGGATATTGCAGCACAGCTTTCCGACCGAAGTGTGGATTTCAAACGAATCAACGATGGGTTGTTCCGTTTCGCGCTCGGTCTTTCCAAGAAAGTGCTGATAGCAGACTGTTGTGATACGGTTGTTACATCCCTGTATGGATTGAATGAAGCAACGATTGCAGCACGCTGGGTTGGGGCACTGTTCTTTACGCTGCAGCTCTACTTTGACTTCTCCGGATATTCCGACATGGCAATCGGTCTTGGTAAGATGTTCGGATTCGACTTCCTTGAAAACTTCAATTATCCGTTGATTTCGTCAAGCGCTACGGAATTCTGGAGACGTTGGCATATGTCTCTCGGCAGTTTCTTCCGCGATTACGTGTATATTCCGCTCGGCGGCAACCGCAAAGCGCACCTTAGAAACATCATTGTGGTATGGTTTCTTACGGGACTTTGGCACGGTGCCTCGTGGAACTTCGTGCTGTGGGGACTCTATTATGCATTTTTCCTTATCATCGAAAAGAAATTTTTACTCCGTTTGTTCGATAAAATTCCAAAAGCGGTGTCGTTCGTTTTAACGAAAGCATATACGCTCTTTATCACGGTGTTCGGTTTTGCGATTTTCTACTTTGATAAAGATTTGTGGAAAAATCTCGGATATCTCTTCGGTGTCGGCTGTGATACCTTTACCGATATTTTTACAAATTCTATTATTTTCGACAATATTTTCCTTCTCGCTCTTGCTCTTATTCTTTCTACGCCTGTTTTCCCGATTTGTATGCGACTTGTCGAGGGGAAGGGAACAGAGTCCAATGCCTCGTATATTACGGCTAGAATTGTTAAAACAATTCTATTGATCGCGCTGATTTCTGTGTGTTCTGTACGCCTGGTAGGGAATACATATAGCGCATTCTTATATTTCCGCTTCTGATAGCAGAAAGGATGGGTATGAATATGAAACGAAAAATTGTAGACATAGTCTGTGTATGTATCGTAGCCGTACTATTTGGCGGCATTGCTTTTTTCAATATTTTTCAAACAAACCGTCCGACAGTATCGGAGGCAGAAAAGAGATCGTTGACTCCTATGCCGGAGTTTACTTTTGAAGCGTTATTTGACGGATCGTATTTTGCGAACGTAGCACTCCACGTATCCGATACGTTTTTATATCGTGATACTCTCGTCACACTCTCGCAGAAAATGGATTCTCTGAAGGGAATTGATTATTCGCTCGATGACAATAACAATTTCGTCGTGATTGATCCGGGACCGCAAACTGACCCTAATAAACAGACGGAAAATACAGGGGATTTGTCGAATAAAATTGATGAAGCGTTCAATGATTTGAATAATAAAGAGAGTCAGGAACCGGATGTTGACCCGGACGATCCAATAACGGAAACGGACGAAATTCTCCCGCCTGATCCGCCGGTTCCCCCGACACCGGTTGAGCCTGATGATTCCGAAAATTCTGATGAGTATTCTGACGCTGAGATGAAGATAGTTCTCGAAAACGGAAATATCAAGGAATATCTTGGCGATAAACCGACGGAAGATCCGAATGTGATTGTTGAAAAGATCAGAATGTCCCGAAGTAATGTTTCCCTCACGATTGGAAGCGGCGCGTCTGTGTATGCTGCCGTCATTTGTGACGGAAGAAATCTTGCTGTCACATGGTCTGTATCGGATCCGAGTGTCATTTCGATTGCTCCTGGTACTGTTGGAGTAAATATCAAAGCGATGGCGAGTGGTACTGCCAAATTGAGATGTTCGTTTAATGACGAAATCTACGCGGAATGCCTCGTAACCGTAGCGACAATCACTCCGTCTCCGTATCCGGATAATGGAGAAGCCGATTTCTTGCCTGAGGGATTATTTATCTATGGTGACGGTGTATACACACAAGCAGCCTATAATCCTAACGTATATGCCAATTATTCTAAAACGGCAGCGTACTTCCAGCAGTTGTTTGGTTCAAAAACAAGAGTAAGTATGGTGATTGCTCCTGTATCATCGATGGTTATTACTAATAAAGAAGTCCAGTCGAAGATTGAAAACCAGGCTGAAATTTTTGCAAAAATGAAGAGCCAGACTGATTCCACCGTAAACTTTGTTGATGTGTACGCGGAGCTTGACAAACATAAGAATGAATATTTGTTCTATAAGAGTGACCATCATTGGACGGGACTTGGCGCGTACTATGCTTACGTAGCCTTTGCCAAATCCGTTGGTCTTACACCGACTCCTCTCAGCTCCTTTGAAGCACAAATTACGAACGAAAAATATTACGGCAGCTATTCCTCTTATACGACGGATCCGAGAGTAAAATCATTCTACGACTTTATCGAAGTGTTTAAATCCCGCAAACAGCACACGATGACAGTTATTACTCCGCAGGGAACCACGCTGAACTATAACCACAGTATCGTCACAGGAAATAAAACATACGTAACCTTTATTGCGGGAGATAATACATATACTGCAATCAATGTTCCGGAAAATCCGCAGAACAAGAACGTTCTTGTCTTGAAAGATTCCTTTGGTAATGCTTTTGTTCCGTATCTTTGCGAGCACTACGGAAATATTATTGTTATTGACCCGCGTCATTCTTCTATTAACGTTTACGAGCAGTTTAAGGATTTCGGCTTTACAGATATTATTTTCGTAAACAACGTAAAAGCTGCGAGCTCTTCGGCGTGGCCCTCGATGTATTTGAATAGTGTCGGAGTATCTCTCAACTGATCGGTGAAAAAATGGCTGACCAAAAGAAAAAACAGGTTCATTCCGGACATCGAGAGCGAATGAGACAGCGATTTGCGGCGGACGGTTTGTCAAATTACCGTCCGCACGAAGTTATTGAGCAGGTGCTCTTCGACGTAATACGTCGGGCAAATACGAATCCACTCGGCCATCATCTGATTGATACATTCGGATCGGTTATTGACGTATTAAATGCGTCGTACGATGAACTTATTGCGGTTGATGGCGTTGGAGTAAAGACGGCGGAGTACATTGTTTCTCTGAGAGAGACACTTTCTGGATTGATTTATGATTCACTACGCGGACGAGGTCCAATTACGGAATATAATATCGCATTTTTAGGTGATTGGTTCTATCGCCTGCGTGATGAGAATAATGTTATTCTTGTTTCTTGTACCGAATCGAGAGAATTTATTGAATGTATTCGGATTTATGATCCCGCAAAAGACGGAGACTTCGATCCATTTAACATAGGCCTTGAATGTGTGAAACGGAAAAATGTTAAGTATTACTTCCTTATGGCTAGGGATAATGCTGTCATTTTGCGTGATGATGTTCTCAGACTAAGAGAAGTAACGCTCCATATGAAGTCGTATATGTTGGATGCGTACTATTTTAAGGAGTATAAACCTATCTCATACTTATATAAAGCCAAATAAGTTTTACCATAAAGCAGGTTTATCTGCCGAAAAAGAGAAAGAGTACGAGCATTTTTGTTCGTACTCTTTTTGTATATTTACATGTAGGGGGAAGACTTATTGCAGACATAAAAACGGCGTACCTGCGAAAGATCAGGTACGCCGTCGATAGTTTTTTATAATGTGAAAGTTTATTTGAAATATTTTGCAGCAGATTCAAACATTTTCATATCATAACAGCCGGGAACGTTTTTGTAGAGTCCGTTATTCCAACGTTCGCTGTGTCCCATTTTACCGAATACACGTCCGTCAGGAGAGGTAATGCCTTCGATGGCAAGAACAGAGCCGTTCGGGTTGTAGTCAATATTCATGGTAGCCTGACCGTTCAGATCGGTGTACTGGGTTGCGATCTGTCCGTTTTTGATCAGTTCACGGAGAACGTCATCGTTTGCGATGAAGCGTCCTTCACCGTGAGAGATAGCTACGTTGTATACGTCGCCGATCTTGGTTTCTGCAAGCCACGGGGACATATTGGAAGCGATTCTTGTGTGAACGATGCGGGACTGGTGACGACCGATTTTATTGAACGTAAGAGTCGGGCAGTTTTCGTCTGTGTCGATGATTTCGCCGTAGGGAACGAGACCAAGTTTCACGATTGCCTGGAAACCGTTGCAGACACCGCACATCAGACCTTCACGAACTTTGAGAAGCTTGTTGGTTTCTTCACGAACAGCACCGTTACGGAAGAATGCTGTGATGAATTTACCGCTTCCGTCGGGTTCGTCACCGCCTGAGAATCCGCCTGGAATGAAGATTGCCTGGGCGCTCTTTACGGCACCAGCAAAGTACTCAACACTTCCTGCAACATCGGAAGGTGTGAGGTTACGAATAACGATGATCTCAGGATCAAATCCAGCTCTTTCGAGGGCTTTTGCTGTGTCGTATTCGCAGTTTGTACCCGGGAAAACGGGAATGAGGATCTTCGGTTTAGCGAATTTTTCGGTTGCGTGAACGGTCGTATATGTTTTTCCGACAATATTTTCAACGATTTCATCGTTGTTCTGCGCTTTGGCATTAACAGGGTATACGTTCTCAAGACCATTGTTGCTGAGATTTTCGATATCTGCGATTGTAAAGGATTCGCTGCCATAAGCGATTGCCTCGTCTTCCATTGTGTTACCAAGCAGAGTACCGACATTATCTACATCTTCGAGACACTCGAGAATGAACGCACCGTATGCGTATCCAAAGATATCGTCGAGCGTGATATCGGACGAATAACGGAATCCGATCTTATTACCGAAGGACATTTTTGTAATTGCTTCTGCAACTCCACCGTATGTGGGGGTGTATGCGGCAGCAATCTTTCCGCTCTTCACCAAATCGTGAACGATATGGAAGTTTTCGATGAGCGACGCAGCATCGGGGAGTCCATCTTCGTTATATTTCGGCTTCAGAAGGAGAACTTTGTGTCCGGCAGCTTTGAATTCGGGGGATACAATGTTTGCGAGTTTGTCTGTTGTTACAGCAAAGGAAACAAGTGTCGGCGGAACGTCAAGCTGTTCGAAGGATCCGCTCATAGAGTCTTTACCACCGATGGAACCGACTCCAAAATCAAGCTGAGCCATGAACGCACCCAGAAGGGCAGAGAAAGGCTTACCCCAGCGAGCAGGGGACTGCATCGGCTTTTCAAAATATTCCTGGAATGTGAGATATACGTCGTTAAAGGATGCGCCTGCCGCGATCAGTTTGGAGATGGATTCCACAACGGCAAGATAGGAGGAGTGGTAGGGACTCTTTTCCGCAATGTACGGGTTATAACCCCACGCCATCAGGGAAACGGTATCCGTGTCACCGTGCTCGGTGGAGATCTTATGTACCATTGTCTGAGACGGTGTAAGCTGATATTTACCACCGTAGGGCATCATAACAGTACCGGCACCGATTGTGGAGTCGAAACGCTCTACGAGGCCTCTCTGAGAACATACGTTGAGATCTCCAAAGAGGGATTTCATACCACAAGTGAAGCAAGCAGGAATATCTTTTACAAATTTTTCTGTGTTTACGGGAGCGATGTTGATGTGCTTTTCCGCGCCATTGGAATTGAGGAAGTCGCGGGAGAGATCAACGATTGTTTTGCCACGCCAAGTCATTGTGAGGCGGTTTGTATCGGTAACGGATGCGACGATCGTTGCTTCCAGGTTTTCGGATTTTGCAATTTCAACGAAACGGTCAGCATCTTCCTTAGCGACAACGACAGCCATTCTTTCCTGAGATTCACTGATAGCAAGTTCAGTTCCGTCAAGACCGTCGTATTTTTTCGGTACTGTATCAAGATTTATCGCAAGACCGTCCGCGAGCTCACCGATAGCAACGGATACACCGCCTGCACCAAAGTCATTACAACGCTTGATCATACGGCAAGCATCGTAGTTTCTGAAAAGACGCTGAAGCTTTCTTTCCTCAGGTGCATTACCCTTCTGAACCTCACTGCCGCAAGTCTCGAGAGACTCTTCAGTGTGCTCCTTTG
>JAZRNC010000237.1:0-2783 GCA_045647965.1 Eubacteriales bacterium
CGATGTGGTCCTCGTGACCGTGAGTCAGAAGAATACCGCGGATTTTTGAGATATTTTTTTCAAGATATGTGAAATCGGGGATGACGAGATCGACACCGAGCATATCCTCATCGGGAAATGCCAGACCGCAGTCAACGATGATCATATCATTTTCATATTCGATCACAGCAATGTTTTTTCCGATTTCGTTCAGCCCGCCGAGCATCATAACCCGAACTTTACTGAGTTTTGCATTTTGAGGTTCTTTGTTGTGTTTTTTTGCCATAGAAATTCCTTTCGTTCATTATTCCGGTTTCAGATCATTTACAGTATGTATATTATATGTATATTTTCCGCAATCATCACGGTACGCAAATAAAATTTTTGCGCAATAAAACTCCGCAAAACTTTCGATGAGTCAAAGTCTTGCAAGTGCACGGTATTCACCTGTAAAACTGCCAAACTTTCCGAGGGCGGCGGAAGAGGCAATTTGGGATGAGGAATTTTGCGTTGTTTTACGATGCCGATCAAAACGTTACGGTCGGACATATCACCACCATATATTATACACCGAACTTACGATTTCGTCAAGGGGGGCTCGGCACGGATGGAAAAGTTTCCGTAAGGATGGTTATCCGACACCTACCAGAAGGGCAATCGTACCGATCAGCGCGGAGGAAGATGCCGCACCCAGCGCAAAAGCGGCGGCTTTTCCGATGGAAAACGCGAGTTTTGGTTGCTGTGGCTCGTAAATGTCACGGATGATCCTTTTTGCCTCATCCGCGAGGGTGACGTTATGTTTGGCACTGTCCGTGAGTAAAACATCGTTTTTCAGCACGAGATACGCCTCTTCAAAATAACGGCTGTTTGTGTTTTTTATAAAGTAGATCCGCTTCTGGCATCCTTTTTGCATACTTGTCCGTCCTTTCACGTTTTACTGTATTTTGGACGAATCCGGGGAGTGTTATACAGATTTTTGTTTTTTCTGCGGATGATTTTTTTACATAAACCAACAGGACGTCCGCTTGCTGTGTGGAGAAAACCGTCATTTCGACAAGATGCGATTTTTGTCGCGGAGGACTTTGTTGAAAGAAGAAGTTTTTTACAAAAAATGTAAATTTTTGCTTGACAAAAGAGGAAAAGTATGGTAATATTTATATACGGTAAGATATGTGTCGAAATTAAACGTGCAGTTAAAGTAACACTTGTAAAATAACAGCTGGAGGGTATTATGAAATCACTTGGAACGGTAAGAAAAATTGATGAGCTGGGTAGAATCGTACTTCCCATTGAAACGCGAAAGAGACTTGGTATCGGTCCGAAGGATCCTGTGGAGATCTTTGTGGAGAAGGATCGGGTGATTCTCAAAAAATACGAGCCGGCGTGTGTTTTCTGCGGCGATTCGAATCATATTTCGGAATATAAGGATAAATTGATTTGTAAAAACTGCTTGGAAGATTTGAAAAACGGAAAATTTTAATCTGCCGATAGTATCCTATTCACATAAAAAGGGGCATATTCATGCATTTTGAATATGCTCCTTTTTGTTGTATGTCGAGGCACAAGAAAAATCCACTCGGTAGGGAGTGGATTTTTCCGTGGAATGTATTTTTTTATTTATCTTTTCTTTGTTGCGATTTCGGTGAGGATACGGCCCGTGAATTCTGCGAGAGAAACGGTACCTTCATCCGCGCCTGAGCGAGTACGAACGGCAACAGCATTTTCGTTCATTTCACGTTCGCCGACGATCAGCATGTACGGAGTCTTCTGAAGCTGTGCTTCACGGATCTTGTAACCGATCTTTTCGTTACGTGTATCGGCGTGAACACGAACACCGGCAGCTTCGAGCTGTGCGGCAACACTTTCTGCGTATTCGTTAAAGGCGGGAGAAACGGGGCAGACTTCAACCTGAAGCGGGGAGAGCCATACGGGGAACGCGCCGGCGTACTTTTCGATAAGAAGCGCAAGAGTACGTTCGTAGCAGCCCATTGAAGTACGGTGAATGATGTAGGGAAGCTTCTGCTGGTCGTTGGAGTCGGTGTAGTACATACCGAATTTTTCAGCCAGCAGCATATCGATCTGGATGGTAACGATGGTGTCTTCCTTACCAAATACGTTTTTGCACTGGATGTCGAGCTTCGGACCGTAGAATGCAGCTTCGTCGATACCGATTTCGTACTGAACGCCGAGATTGTCGAGGATGTTCTTCATAACAGCCTGCGCTTCGTTCCACTGTTCGGCTGTTCCTTCGTATTTTGCCGTGTTGTTCGGATCCCACTGGGAGAAGCGGAACGTGCAGTCTTCGAGGAGGCCGAGAGTGTCGAGACAGTACTTGGCAAGCTCAAGGCATCCCTTGAATTCTTCTTCAAGCTGATCGGGACGGAGAACAAGGTGACCTTCGGAGATCGTAAACTGACGAACGCGGATCAGACCGTGCATTTCACCGGAATCTTCGTTACGGAAGAGGGTGGAGGTTTCACCGAAGCGCATCGGAAGCTCGCGGTAGGAACGCTTTTTGGTGAGGTAAGCCTGATACTGGAACGGGCAGGTCATCGGACGGAGTGCAAAGCATTCTTTGGTATCGTCTTCTGCATCACCGAGGATGAACATACCGTCGCGGTAGTGATCCCAGTGTCCGGAGATCTTGTAAAGCTCACGTTTTGCCATAAGAGGCGTTTTTGTAAGGAGATAACCGCGCTTCTGTTCTTCATCTTCAATCCATCTCTGGAGAGTCTGAATGATTCTGGAGCCCTTCGGAAGAAGAATGGGAAGACCCTGACCGATTACGTCAACCGTAGAAGTCG
>JAZRNC010000238.1:0-13406 GCA_045647965.1 Eubacteriales bacterium
GTAAACAACGGTGCAGAAGCCTTTAAAATGGACGGTTCGTGCCAAGTTGTTCCCTTCCCGGACCGTGTTTGGGCGGACAAATATTTAGATACCGAAATAAAAAATCTTTACCCCGTTGTTTACGCAAAGCAGATGAAGGAAGGTTATCAGAATCACTGCGGACGCCGCGCGATGAACAACTCCGTCGGTGCCTACCTCGGTATCCAGAAATATACGGCATCCTGGGCAGGAGATACCGGCGGATCCTTAGGAGTTCTTGTTTCTCTGATGAACTACGCGATGTGCGGACATTCAAACGCCTCCTTCGATATGTATTCAGGAAGCCCAACAAATCTTCACGCAGGATTCTTGGCACCTTGGACTCAGCACATGGGTTGGTCCTGCTGGAACATGCCGTGGTATCAGAAAAAAGAAAGTGAAGACAGCTACCGCTATTACTCCCAGCTTCGTTCACAGCTGTTCCCGTATATCTATTCCTACGCTCGTGTTGCAAACGAAACCTCTTACCCGATGCTCCGCCCACTTTCGCTCGTTTACAACGAAAATGTCAAATACGATACCGTCAAGAACGAATATATGCTCGGTGATGCGTTCCTTGTCAACGCCTGGGATCTGAATGTAACTCTCCCCGAAGAAGATGAATGGTTTGACTTCTTCACGGGTAAAAAGCAAGATGGTCCGAGAGAATTCCTCTATACGCCGGCACCTCTCCACGGTGGTGGATTGTTCGTACGCGCAGGCTCCATCGTCGTTATGCAGGACTGGAACTACTCGCTCCGCGATTACCGTCCGTCCAAGCTCTATATCCACGTATATCCCGGCAAGGATGCGGAGTTTACGTTATACGAAGACGACTACTACTCCTACGCTTATGAAAACGGTGAATATGCCACCACGAAGATCACGCTTGAAAATAACGTTCTGAAAATTCATCCTCGTGTGGGAAGCTTCCACTACCACACAAATCCGAGAGATATCAAGCCCGGTGTAAGCTATGAAGCAAATACGCCGGCAGCCGTTGATTTTGATGTGATCTGGCATCATGAGGATGGCACAACATCCACGTACACCGTCCCCGCTGCAGATTACGCCAACGCTGTGGTCGAAATCGAAGATAAATAAGATTACAATCATTACTCGCGTAAATCAGATTTCATAATTATAAAAAAGCAAAGATTAAACACCTTTGCTTTTTTATGTTTAAACTATGATGCCTCGAAATATTTAAGATAGTTTTATCTTATATATCGTCTGTGTTTTCCAGCATTCGCCGATTGATGTGACATGCTTTTTCTGCTGATCGGTGCATAAGAAATACATCTTGTTCCTTGCCGGAGAGCTTGTGACAAAAAACTGCTCCTCTTTCGCGATGCCCACGTTTTTGGTCATTTCAAAGGATGCCGTAAACCCCGCATCTGATGCTATCTCCGCGCGGAGCACGCCTCCAACTCTACCGAGAGTGGGATTTGTACCATCCTTAGAAAGAGAATATTCAGCCGGGAAAGCAATTCCATCCTTTCCGGTAATCTTTAGCCTATTATTCCAATTATCTTCACGAATAACCGGAAGCATTGCCATATATCCACACGTTACATCACAAACAGTCTTCCAATAAACGGATTGTGTTAAAGTTAATCCCTGTGCATCAAAGACATAATTTTTTTCATGAACTGCGACTTGGAGTGATGTTTCACTTGGATCGAACATCCTTGTTTTTTCAAAAACGCTAACTGTCTTAAAATCTTTTTTGTCGGTTATACAAGTGATGTCGCACTCTTCCCCATCAATAGAAAACGCAATTTCTTCTACAACTTCATTGCCGTGATTGTTCCCACCTATATAGTCAGGTCTACCTTCAAGCATAATCGCCATTTCCCATTCGCCGCTGTCAACGATTCTGAAACGTCTTTGCCCTTCCTCATCACAAGAATAGGCTGCAACAATTCTCCAGTTGTCAGCATTGATGTTTTTATCTACGACATGACCGAAGGAATAGCAAACATATGCATCGTTAGACGGAACATAAATGTTCATTCTTTCAATTGAATCCGCTGCGCCTTTCCCATTTTCGTATAAAATATATGGTATGTTTTTCATATCAAACCTCCTTAATGAATCTCCATCCATCCTTATTAAACGCCATGATAAAACGGTTGTCTCCGTATACGATCTCACCGGAGGGGGCATAGTATTTACATCCCGCCTCTTCACCTATTGCACGTATGTAATCGTGCGGTAGTGCCGGAAGCGCACATATCGTATGTACTCCGCGAGTAGCCGTACGAATTCCCTTCTTCGGTAGGCAGAATACCTCCTTCCCGCCACGTTCATCGTTATACTGGTTAATAAAGAATCCCATTCCAAGCTTTTTCGGGGGCTTTTCATACGTTTCAATGATTTTGATATCTTCTGTAGGAAGTATCTCTACATATGGGAAGAGGTCGTGCTTTCCTGTTTCCTTCATCCTCATACCGGTGATTGCATAAGCCTCGTCAACATTTCCACCAGGGATACAATTCCAGAGGAAACGTGTTCCCTCTCGGAATCCTAAAGTAGATATTTTTTCTGCTGTAATGTCAAAGGGGTTAAGGAACACTACAAGCTTATAGCCGGAAAGATCGATATTCCAAAGGTCACGATACATATACACGTCATATGGCGCACCTGTCAATCCTACTTCATATATTGTGTCGGTAAACATTCGTGCGTTGAAGAATCCGTGATATACAGTATGGTTTATTGCAAGCTCGTCAACAACGATCAATGTCTCAGCAATACTTTCGTGCTTCATGTCACAAATCTTTTTCTTGTATTCGTAAACCTTCTTTAGTTCCGCTTGAAGCTCCGGATCGTCATACCATCCGCCACCGAGATCCATCCACCAATACGAAGAGTCACTTGATTCCAAACGAGCAAAATCTCTCCACATTACCCATTTCGATTCCCACAAGTTTTTGGTACTTCCGCCACATATATAGTCAAACGGTTTTACAAGATGAGTTCTGTTGTCCAGCTCTTCTACCCACAATTTTTTTCTGTTAACACTACCGAGAACTCCGGGTGAACCGCATGGTTCGCCATAAGCAGCACGATAATAGAATTTCGGCGCACAGATAAAGTCAATATTCGGATCATCAAGTATCCATTTCAGGTCAGTATGACCATGCACTTGCGGGTTTCCGCCCATGACATAACCGTGGAAAATTCCCACAATCTTATCTGTAAGCTGTTTTACAGTATAAGCAAAATCATGCGCGATGGAATACGAGAGTTCACTTAAGTATTCATAATAATCCCCATACGACAGAACAGAGGTATGAAGAAACTCATCAAGGTTCTTGGTTTCTCCGCTGAAGCTATCCATTGTGGGAAGCGGAACCGTATCCGGAGAGATATCCTCAACTTTCCAAATTTTCTCGAGTTCCTTTACCGAGCCATATTTTTTTATACCAAAATCATAGAATGCTTTTTTGTTACGCTTACAATGATCGATTCCGCAAGCTCCCCAAAAATGTGTTTCCCCACAGAAGCCATACCCAATATGGTATCCGATAATTCGATCAGCATATGGTGAAGCCTCAATATACTTGATTATTCTTTCCAACGCTGCCAGCGCATCTTGTCTCCACTTCATTGAAGCAAAACTTTGATAACCAATACGTATATCACCACCTGTTTTTCTATCCTGACGAACCGTATTGATCATGTCAGGAATATCGTCTATGTCAATGTTCCGACCATCCTCATAGATACATATTTCCTCAGGATAAGCCCTCTGCCATGTATAAGTCGGATTAAAATTAGTGATACGAGGAATAAGATATGCGTCAGGACAAGTATCAAAAAATTTTTTCAACACCATATCCACGTCAAACGAATTGAATCCATCAATTCCAACCCATCCGGTACTCACATCAAACGAGTGAATTTTCGCACCTGCATCTGTCATATCCTTGCAGTAACGTGCCGCCGTCGAAAGTATTTTTTCAACCTCTTCCATATTAGGAGAAGTCTGTCCCAACAGGTAATCATCCCTTAATACAAACGCATTCTGCCATTGTGAATAGAATATAAATTCTTTTCTTAACAAATCCATTCCTTGCTTCGTATTCATTTTAACCTCCAAAAAGATTTTTTTGAATTTTTCTCTTTGATTTCTCTTTTATATTAGCACATCCAATTATAATTGTCAACGCATATTTTTTTGAAAAAATAATTTTGCTACTGCTTGAATGTGAACAATAATTCCAGTACAGAAAAACAAACTATAAATTTAATATATGTAATAAACTATTCAGTTTTATATCATAAAAACGTAGCATTTTACATATCTTAATGCAAAATGCTACGTTTCGACGTAGAACTACAACAAGTACTACGATGTATTTTATTCGAGAATGTTTGTCGTGATGTAGTCAACGCCCCAGGAAATAAACTTTTCAGCATCCTCGGGATTGTCGATCGTCCATACGTTAACTTCAACTCCTGCGGCGTGGCAGGCTGCCACTCTTTCCTCGGTCATTCCACCACCGTTGATGTCAAGTCCCATACCGCAAGCCGCAAGCTTCTCCGGAATGTCATCCGTCCATCCACCAAGCAAAAATTGGCAGTGCTGATTCGGGAGAATCTTCTTGATCTTTTCAAGATTCGCAAAATTAAACGAGATAAAGCAAGTATTTTCAAGATAGTCTTCGTCTTCGAAAATTTTAACGATTTCCGCAATTTCTTCATCCGTAAAACTGGATTTCAGCTCCGGAACACAGACCTTTCCGTATTTTTTACAGATCTTCAGATATTCGTACGGTGTCGCGAGTTTGAGTTCTGCTCTGTCAGTCGCGCCGTCGGTATCGCGAAGGGTAAGCGCACGGAGTTCTGCGAGAGTGGAACCTTCCATTGTGATATCAATATCACAGATTCTGCCGGAACGGCCGTCGTGATTACAAATATAGTGGTGATCTGCCGTTCTGTAAATGTCTGTTTCCACGCCGAAATATGTACGGTTACCTGCCGCGATGAACGCTGCCGCTGTGTTTTCGGTTTCGAGTCCGCTTACACCGCGGTGTGCAACAAATTTGGTATTTCCTTTATTCGCAATTTTGATGGTATCTTTCATCGTGAAATCTCCTCATAAACTGATCCAAAAAATCAGGAATTTGCTATATTATAACACATAATCTACGGAAGTACAATAGCATCCGAAGAAAAAATGAATCTGTTGTTATTTTTCCTTTATTCAGAATTTTGATGGTATCGTTCATCGCCGGCACTCCTTGCCGTTATCCTAAGAACACGTGATACCGATCAAAAATCAACAAAGCAATCATCCCCAGATATTCGCTTCGTCGTCGTAGATGTTTCGTTTTACATGATCCGTAAACACGACCATATAGATCACCCACACGATTACCGCGATAATCTCCACAAGGCTGAAAATATCGTAATATACTTTCATGAACGGATACGCCGCCGCCACACCGAACGCAATCAGTGTAAAGATGACGGCTGCCACCGTACGATGTTTGACCTGACGGAATTTTTCCTCATCACGGCGCTTTTTGCTGTACTGCACACTTTCGTGTGAAATACCGAACTGTCCGATATTTTCCCGCACCACACGCAGTATCAAAACGAAAAACAATACGTACGCCACTGCCATCAGCACGTATTCGACGAGAATCGTTGTCGCCATTGTGTAATATGGAACGTACAGTTTTTCAAAGTGAAGAACGTCAAGTTCGTTATACTCCGCAAAATACTTTACCTGATTAAAGAGGTTGACAACGGATAACACGCCGCGCACCACTGCAATCGGAATTACAATGCGCATGGATTTTCTAAACGAGGACACAAGAATCGCCGCGGCAATCAAGAATCCCGCAGAAATAATTCCGACAAACAGCGATACGCCATCGGAGCGAATCGGAAGTGAAAACAGGGCGGAAATACCGACAAGTCCAAACACAATCTGCATTTTACGTGCGGCAAAAAACGTCGTTCTCGTCGCCACGTCCTCAGCATATTTGTTCATCAAACTTTCGTTGTAGTCCGTATCTTTGGCAACGGACAGCCAGAACAATACAACCTTTCGAATGTACGCAATCCCCAAGGCAAACACAAGAATAAATTCCAAAATGTAGAACAGTGGCTTAAAGGAAGCAAGACTTCTGTCGTAGGAGCTTACCGTGCCGACGTACTCGTACAGTTCCAATTCGCAAAGTTCGGGAAGAATCGTCATCACATTGCGATAAACGAAGAAAAATATCGTAAAATTCTTCGTAGCGGTCAAAACGTCCTTTTCGCTTTCCACAAAACCTATCGTCGCTTTCCGTTTTGGATTCAAAGTCACTCTAAGCGATTTTTTTCTTTTTTTCGCAAAGACGGCCGTACCGTTAAACCACAGCCCCGTGAACGACAATCCTTCAAACAGAGCCCCCACGGCAGATACAAATACAAGAATTTCACACACGCCGAAGATGAACGCCCAAAGAAGCCGCATCGTTCCATCCATAGACGGTAAAAACAGGATCAGCAACGTTTTGGCAAGTTCCAAATACGCAAGTTTTACAAAGGATTCTCTTGCCTTCGCAAGCTGTGACGCAAGCAGTGACATTTTCGAAAGCCCGATGATGATCAGTAAAAAACCAATAACGTCCGGCAATAAATCCACAATGTGTATTACCGGGTTAAACATCAGAATAAAACCGGTAAGAATCAATCCAAAGCCCATATATTCCCTCCTTTGCCTTATTTCCTTTTCTTCTTTTTGTTTTTATTGTTTTTCTTATTTTTTGCGGCTGCTCGTTTTCCCGCTTCGTCGAGTGCCATCTGCATTGACTCACGCGTATATTCATTCCGCTTGAATTCAAGCTCGTCGTACTTGTCGTTTATCTTATTGATAAACGCAAAGCGAGAACGTTTTTTCTCGTTCTCATCCTCGTCCGCCGAACAAAGCACTGCAAAACAGCGGTACAGCAGCACAAGATTGAGGACAATACAGATCATACTGTAAACTTCTACAAATCCGCTGACCATCTGAACGTATTCCGAAAGAAGCGGGTGGAAAAGCAAGACGAGCGCATAGAACACATAGTACGCCATCGTAAGCGCGAGATTTCTCTCTGCTTTTTTCTGAATGGTCTCGCAGTCTGCCCCGCAGGCAATTCCGCGAATACCGAGGAACATAAACACGTGCATCAGGCAGGAAAATACGTTCTTGCATACGTCAACGAGAATGGCAAGAGTTTCTCCGGCGGTGTACCAATCAAACATCAGCGATGCCGCCGCAATCGCCTGGGGAATCATCAAACCGAGAGCGGCTACCATTGCTTTAATAAAATACTTATTATATTCCGCAAGTTTTGAATACGCCTTTATGACAATGAACGCACCGATGATATCGGCAAAAAAGTAATACGGTGAAATGGAAAAGGCAAATAACGCAAAATAACCGAACAGTAATATTCCAAAGCCCAACTCAAATCCCTCACATTCGATTTATTTTTCGCTATCCTCAGCCGCAGAATCAGCCCCACAGCATTTCTTATATTTTTTTCCGCTTCCGCAAGGACAAGGATCGTTTCGTCCAACCTTTGGCGTTTTGTTTACTACGGGTTTGCTCACCTTTTTGGGTGCTTCCCCACCAGCAAATCCCTCCGATACGGGTGTTGCAACTTCCACACGCTTCATCTGTGCCTGTTCTCTCGGGAATACGGAAAGGATCATTCTGACTGTATCGTCGCGAATGCTCATAACCATCTCGTCAAATAGATCCGCACCGTGAATACGGTATTCGGAAATGGGATTTCTCTGCGCATACGCCTGAAGTCCAATCATTTCACGGAGAGAATCCATTGATTCGAGGTGATCCATCCATTTTTTGTCTACATTCTGGAGAAGAATGATTCTCTCGACTTCTCTCATACGTTCGGGAGTAAAGAGTTCTTCCTTGCTCTCGTAAACCTTGATTGCGTTCTCGAGAAGAGTGTTTCGAATCTCTTCTTTCTTTGCCGCAGGAGTTCCTTCCAGATTTACAAAATCCTCTTTCTGACAGAGAAGTCCGAGATACTTCGCACGAAGTCCGTCGATATCCCACATTTCTTCGTTATCTTCATGGAGATAGCTGTTCACGGCGTCGTTTATGACGTCATTTATCATAGACTTCATTTTTTCTTTGAGGTCGGCGTTATCGAGAACCTCCGCGCGCTGATTGTAGATGATCTTACGCTGCTGGTTCATAACGTCTTCGTACGACAACACGTTTTTACGACGGTTAAAGTTTTGATCTTCGAGTTTCTTCTGCGCAGATTCAATGGATCCCGACAGCATCTTCGCGTCAATCGGCGTATCTTCATCGAGTCCGAGTCTCTCAACCATTCCCGAAATGCGATCCGAACCGAACAAACGCATCAGATCATCTTCAAACGATAAGAAGAAACGGGATTCTCCGGGGTCTCCCTGACGTCCGGAACGGCCTCTGAGCTGGTTGTCAATGCGTCGGGACTCATGACGTTCCGTACCGATGACGAATAAACCTCCGGCTTCACACACCTTTTCGGCTTCCGGACGAATGATCTCCTGGTATTTCTTATAAAGTTCGCGGTAATGGTCTCTGGCAGCGAAAACTTCCTCACTGACGGACTGGGAAGAACCGGTGGCAAGAGCGATCACGGATTCATCGTAACCTTCTTTTCTCATCTCGGATTTTGCCAGATATTCCGCGTTACCGCCGAGCATAATGTCCGTACCGCGTCCTGCCATATTGGTCGAAATGGTAACCGCGCCAAACTTACCTGCCTGAGCGACGATATCCGCTTCCATTTCGTGATACTTTGCATTCAAAACCGTATGCGGAATGTTCTTTGCCTTCAGTTTCTTCGAGAGATCCTCGGATTTTTCAATGGAGACTGTACCGACAAGAACGGGCTGTCCCTTCGCGTGACATTCTTCGATCTGGTTGATGATTGCACGGTCCTTTCCGGCTTTCGTACGGTACACCGCGTCGGAATAGTCCTTACGGATCATCGGCTTATTGGTCGGAACTTCCACGACGTCAAGATTATAGATCTCACGGAATTCGTTCTCTTCACTGAGAGCCGTACCCGTCATACCGGACAGCTTGTGGTACATACGGAAATAGTTCTGGAACGTGGTCGTCGCGATCGTGCGGTTTTCACGCTGGATCTTTACGCCTTCCTTTGCTTCGATCGCCTGGTGCAGACCGTCGGAATAGCGTCTTCCCGGCATAAGACGACCGGTAAACGTATCAACTATGATAACTTCGTTGTTTTTTACTACGTAATCGGTATCTCTGTGCATCACGCCGTGCGCCTTGATCGCCTGGTAAATATGGTGAGCAATGTTCGCATTCTGCGGATCGGAGAAGTTTTCAATATTGAAGAACTGTTCTGCTTTTTTGATACCGGAAGCCGTCAGCGTTGTGGAACGAGCCTTTTCGTCCACGATATAATCGGCGTCGATGTCGTCATGGTCTTCCTTGGCATCCAGTTCTTTGATAACGTGCTTTTTCAGCGTCCGAGTAAAACGTTCGGACAGATCGTACAGTACGTCGACCTCCGCACCTTGACCGGATATGATAAGGGGCGTTCTCGCTTCGTCGATCAGGATCGAGTCCACTTCGTCAACGATAGCAAAATTGTGCCCTCTCTGCATTCTATCCTCACGGTACACGACCCCGTTGTCACGGAGATAGTCGAAGCCGAATTCGTTATTCGTACCGTACGTGATATCGCAGTTGTATGCCTTCTGCTTCTCACTTCTCTTGATTCCGGGTACGACAAGTCCCGTTGTCAGTCCGAGATATTCGTGAACACGGCCGATTTCTTCACAACCAAGACGTGCGAGATAGTCGTTGACGGTTACGACGTGTACGCCTTTTCCTTCCAGTGCGTTGAGATACGACGGAAGAGTCGCAACGATCGTCTTACCTTCACCGGTCTTCATTTCGGTGATTCTTCCCTGATGCAGAAGAATACCGCCCATTATCTGCACGTTAAACGGACGCTTACCGAGAATACGATCCGATGCTTCTCTTACACAAGCATATGCTTCGGGAAGGATCGCATCAAGAGTCTCTCCCTCAGAAAGTCTCTTTTTAAAGATATCGGTCTGTGAACGCATTTCGGCGTCACTCATCGCTTTATATTTATCCGCCAAATCGTTGATTCTTCGCACCGTCGGCATGATCTTCTTGATCTGACGTTCACTGTATGTCCCAAAAATTTTTGATGCTATGCTCATTATCGTTGATCGATCCGTCCACGGACCGTATTCCTCCGTTTATTTTTATAAAACATATCATTATATTATATTGCATTTTCGCCGCTGTTTCATCTGCTATTTGTAAACTTTTTTCAAAAAGTTATTTATCCTCACGGATTCCTTGAATTATCGGAAAATATGGTGTATAATATTGACGTTTTACAGAGAAAGGATCATTGCTATGAAAGAGATCAATATCGTATTGCACGAACCGGAAATTCCTCAGAACACCGGAAACATTGCCCGTACTTGTGCCGCTACCGGTGCTGCGCTTCATATTATAAAACCCATGGGATTCACCATAGATGACAGAAAACTCAAACGTGCCGGCCTTGACTACTGGCATCAGCTTGATATCACGTACTACGAGAATCTGGATGATTTTTTCAATAAAAACCCGGGCGCAGAGTTCTTCTGTTTTTCAACCAAAGCACCAAAATGTTATACGGAAGTGGAGTACCCCTCCCCCGTTTTCCTGTTCTTTGGGAAGGAAACCGCAGGTCTCCCCGAAGAATTTCTTCGAAAAAATCTTGACCGATGCGTCAGAATTCCCATGCGCGAAACTCTGAGAAGTCTGAATCTCTCCAATTCCGCCGCAATAGGTGTATACGAAGTACTGCGTCAACACGGATTTGTCGGTCAGCAGAACGAAAGCGAACATTTTTCTGCCGAAAGCGCTACATAAGCGGTGCAAATAGCTCAAGAATTCCCCGAAACAGTCTGCGAAACAGGCTGTTTTTTGGTTTTTGTATTTCCTCGCACTGCAAAAACGTACGGCAGAAATCTTCCTTCACTTCCATAACGCTGTTCGTTTTGTACATCCATACGCCGCACTCAAAATGAAGATACAAGCTGCGGTAATCGAGGTTCACGCTTCCTACCGTGGCGTATTTATCGTCACACACGAACGTTTTGCTATGAAGAAAGCCGGGAGTAAATTCGTACACTTTAACACCGTGACGGATCAGATAGGGATAGAATGATTTCGTCGTTTCGTTGATGATCTTTTTGTCGGGAATTCCGGGTGTAATGATCCGTACGTCAACGCCGCTTTTTGCCGCCTTGCATAACGCAAGAACCATTCGTTCATCAAGGATAAGATACGGCGTCATGATCCACACGTATTTTTCCGCAGCCTCGATCACGCCAAGATAAATATTCTCCCCAACCGGCTCATAATCAAGAGGGTTGTCCGTATATGGTTGTATATAGCCGTTCGTCACTTCGTTTTTGTTCGATAAGGTGGGCTTGTAGAAATCATAATTTCCCTCCGCCCTTCTCGTTCCCCCGAGATAATCCCACATCGTAAGAAACATTACCGTGAAGCTCCACGCAGCATCCCCCACAACGCGAATGGCGTTATCCTTCCAGTAACCAAATCGAGCGATACGGTTGATATATTCGTCGGAAAGATTGATACCGCCCGTAAACGCCACTTTTCCGTCAATCACACAAATCTTTCTGTGGTCACGGTTATTCTGATGGGACGACAACACGGGAGTAAATCGATGGAATACCCGACAGTCAATCCCCTCCTTTTTCAGTTTAGCGGCAAACTTTCTCTCGAGAGTCATAATACACCCAATGTCGTCATAAATCACTCGTACGTCTACCCCATCTTTCGCCTTTCGGAGAAGAATCTCGTGAATTCTATCCCACATTTCCCCTCTCGCGATGATGAAATATTCGATAAAAATGTATTTTTCCGCTTTTTTTAATTCTTCGAGGAATGGTTCAAACATCTCTTCTCCCGAAGAATAGTAGGTCGTCCCTTCATTTACGTACAGCGGACAAAGAGAAGCGTTTCGAATGTACGTGGACTGTTTTGCCGCCGCCGAATCCTCTTCTCCGAGTTTTGCCACCGCCATTCTCTCGGGAAGTTCCGATTTGATATAGTCATTCATAAACCGCATTTTTGCGCGCAAGCGTTCCGAAACCCGATTGCCGCAAAAAATCATATATACAGGAATTCCAAACGCCGGGAAAAGGAAAATAATCACGATCCACGCGAGCTTATACGCCATATTTTGGTCCGTGTCGATGATTTTGAGCATAAAAATAATCTCAAACACAAGCATTACGGTATAGTAAACAATAAAATACCGGGTAAACTCAATCGCCGCAAGGACGATAAGTGCGAATTGCAAAAGGATCATAATCCCGACAATGCCAAGTCGGCTGAACGCCATTTGTTTTAATTTCTTTATCATTATAAATCCTCGGTCCGTTTTTTCGTTTAATATACTATTTCACTTTATACTATTATTTTACAAAACTAAAGAAATAATTTCAATAAATATTTAGTAAATTATTTTTAATAACATATTGCAACGATAGCATCCATGTGCTATAATTACTACAAACATAAATTTTTTATGAGAAAGGACCATATCCGATGAAGATTCTCTTTCAAGGGGATAGTATCACCGATGCCTGTCGTGACCGATCCAATTACCACGATCTAGGCAGCGGCTATCCGAAATACGCGGCTGAATTCATCGCCAACAGACACCCCGGTACCGATTTCGAATTTATAAACCTCGGAATCAGTGGCCACCGCGCAGAAGATCTTCGTGCAAGATAGCAGGCAGATTGTATTGATCATCAGCCCGATCTCGTATCCATTCTTATCGGAGTAAATGATACCTGCAAAAAAGCATGGATCTCCCCTGAATATTTTGAGGAATGCTATCGTGATATTTTGACTCAAATCAAGGAAAAAACCAATGCAAAAATCCTTATTCTGGAGCAGTTCCTGATTCCAACGGAAGAAAATAGCAGCTTCCGCCCCAACCTCGATCCGAAGATCCAGGTCACACGTGCTCTCGCCCGTGAATTCGCTGACGCTTTTATTCCGCTTGATGGCATTATCGCTTCTCATTGCTTAGACGAGGTTCCGAGTATATGGGCAAGTGACGGTATTCATCCTACCCAAGCAGGTGCGCAACTCATCGCGCAGTATTACGCGGATGCCTTTGATAAGATTTATCCTACCCTAAAGAAATAATGTAAAACACGCAAACCCGCATTTCTCAGTAAATGCGGGTTCTTTTAAAAAAATCGGCTGAACACTCTTTACTTCAATTTACTTTTCCTTACAATCCTCGTTTTCTTGTTTATACGATTTG
>JAZRNC010000239.1:0-9736 GCA_045647965.1 Eubacteriales bacterium
TCATTTTTTATCCGGTATAAAGTTTTGTTAATGCCATTGCTGCCGCATCGGAAGTTTTCCGTCGTGCGACAGCTTTTTTTGTGTTTTATACGCCCTTCGATTATCGACGTTCGATTATCGACATTCGATTATCGGATCGCGAGGCTATTGTTGATGAGCATCGTGCTGTACATGAAGAGCACGTCCTGCTCCTCATGGAATTCCACGAAATTGCCGATCAGCGAACTATCCATATAACGGGTATCGACAACGGTGACCTTTGCGTATGCCTCAACGAGAAGCGGAACGAAGCTGCTTCCGAATGAGTCACGGAACACCACGAGTTCACGATCCGACGTTGCCGCGGGGTTTTCGATCACGATGAGCGGATCGGCACCGCCGAGGAACATTTCATACGGGTCGCGGGAAACCGCTTTCTCCATATTGTACATTACCGTCTTCTTCGGCACACCCGTGTTATAACTCGTTACTGTGCAGCCCTCGAGCATCTCGTTCGTGAGATACTTGATCGTATCCGGCTCATACGGAAGCGCAGACTGTCCGTAGTACACGCCGTAGAACGGGTGGTCGAGCGTGTTTTCTTCATACTCTGCGCTCAGCGTAACACCCATTGCCTTTGCGATCGCTTCTGCAACGTCGAGGATCTTTTCCTGACGCCAGTGCGTATCGGTATAGTAATAATCGGAAATATCGAGCAGTTCGATCACGTCGATCGGCTTCATATTTTCAAGACGGCCGTACATATCCGCGATCAAGCGGTCGTAATCGAGAGAGAGATAGCCGTTTTTCTCCGCAAGGAAGTAATTCTTGTCGGGAATGATAGCAAAGTACACGTTTTCGTTGCCGGAAAGGTACTTATTGTAGAGGTTTTCGAATCGGTCTTCCGCGTGGTCAAGCATCGGTTCACTCATCGGGTATTCGAGCTTCGAAATGTGACCGTCCGCCACGTAGATATCGTTGTTATCCTTATTCCCGAAGATACCGAACGCCGCGAGTGCTTTCAAACGGCGGAAGCTGTCACGAAGCGGGAACTGATCCTGCGTATAGGTTTCAAATTCGGACATAAACTTACCCGACAGCACCGTTTCCGTGGACAGTTCGGGAAACTGTGCGAGGGAACGCCGTTCGCTTTCGGAGAAGTCGTCTGCTTCACGCAGCCACGTCCACGCCGACAAGCCGAACATCAGAATGGCAAGTACAAGACTTACCGTAATATTTTTGATCTTTGTATTCATATCTTCTCCTCCTTAGAAACGGAAATAGAGGAACGGGTTGAACGAACCGTCCACAAGGTATGCGGTAATGAGAAGGGTGAGTACGACGAGAAGCACGGGCTCTGCCACGTTGCGGATCTTTTCTCCGACGCGATGCTCTCCCACCTTGTTCATGAGATACTTCGGAATGGGAGTCGAGCCGATAATACCCGCCACGAGAATGAGGGCGTAACTTCTGAGATAGTAGAAGAATTCCGTAGAAACGAACGGGATACCGCCCGCACCAAACATACCGCCGATATAGCGAACCGCCTCGCCGAGATCCGTCGCATTGAAAATGACGAAGCTGATGAGCACGAAGAACATTACGTAAAAATGTCCCCACACCTTCGAGTTTTTAAGGTATTTACCAAGCACGAATTTTTCAAGAATGAGGAACGCCGCAAAGTAAAGTCCCCAAACGATGAACGTCCACGCGGCGCCGTGCCAGAATCCCGTAAGAAGCCAAACAATGAGGGTATTTCTGAGCCATTTCCACGTCGAAACGCGGTTGCCGCCGAGAGGAATATACACATAGTCACGGAACCAGAATCCGAGGGACATATGCCATCTGCGCCAGAATTCCGCAATACTTTTCGAAATGAAGGGGTAATTGAAGTTTTCAAGGAAGTCAAATCCGAAGATCTTACCGAGACCGATTGCCATATCACTGTAACCGGAGAAGTCAAAGTAGATATGGAGAGTGAACGCAATCGCGTACAGCCAGTAGAACGCCACGGATTTATCCCCCGATGCGTGGAAGATATCGCAAAGCTCTCCGAGGGCGTTCGCAATCAAAATCTTTTTGCCAAGACCGACGAGAAAACGTCTCGCACCGAGCGCAACCTTCTCAAAGCTGTGCTTACGCTCTCCAAGCTGTAGGGCAACGTCGGAATAACGAACGATCGGGCCGGCGATAAGCTGCGGGAACATCGTGACGTACGCGCCGAGGGTGATCGGATTTCTCTGTGCCGCCACGTCACCACGGTATACGTCCACCGTATAACTGAGGATCTGGAACGTGTAGAAGCTGATACCGATCGGAAGCGCGATGCGGAGCAGCTCCACGGAAAGTCCCGTTACCG
Organism: Eubacteriales bacterium; assembly: GCA_045647965.1. Taxonomy (GTDB): domain Bacteria; phylum Bacillota; class Clostridia; order Oscillospirales; family CAG-272; genus UMGS1696. Next base: position 2,339 of record JAZRNC010000239.1, read on the forward strand.
CATTGAAGTTGGTGATAAAAAAGTCGGTATACTTAAAGAATCCGAGGAAACCGAGGTCCGTGACGAGCGAAAGGATCAAGAACACCTTCGCCGGCTTCTTACCGCGGTATTTTTCGATCAGCAGCCCGAACACGTATCCGAGCAGGATCGTAACGATCATTAAAAAGACGTACTTCGGTTCTCCCCACGCGTAGAAGAAAAGGCTGACGAGAAGAAGCACGGAGTTTTTCAGACATTTCGGCGCGATCAGGTACAGAAAAAGTACGATCGGCAGAAAATAAAAGAGAAAAGGAATACTGGAAAACAGCACGGTATGTCACCTCATTTGACTTTCTGTTTTTACGGTTGATTTTCGGTTAATGTATATCTTATTTCATCCCATTGGCGTAAAAAAACGGACACGGGAAATTTCCGTGCCCGTTTTAAAAACGTGATAGGATGTATTTGGATCAAAATTAGCCTTCGTTGGAGATGGGGCTCATGAGGAAGAATACGGTGTTGCCGATATTCTTAATGATGGTTTCTTCCGCTGCTACGCAGATCTGCCATCTGGGGTTGCAGTTTTCTTCGAGATTCTTCATAAATGCATCTACGTCAGCGCCGTCTTCAAGCTTGAAGATGTAACCGATGAACGGGATGGAACCCATCATAGGACCGAACATAGCGCCTTCCTTGAAGCCCTTTACTTCGTAGTCATCAAAACCGCTGAGGTAACCTTCTTCGATAGCCATAGCACCGCCGAAGAAGAGAACGAGTTCGTTTGCGATAACGCCTTCTGCGAGTTCAAGTGCGGTAGCATCAGCCTTTGCGTCTACTCTGGACTTGAAGTCAGCGTAGAGCTTATAACCGAATGTATCGGGAAGTTCTTCTTCCTTTACTTCTTCTTCGGATTCGCTTTCGCTGTCGTTGTTTTCTACGTTTTCTTTGTTTTCATCGTCTGTGTTGGGTTCTTCGTCACCGGAGTTACATGCTACAAGAGAGAGCATCATAATCGCTGCGAGGATGAGAGCTAAGAGTTTCTTCATTTTTTTCTCCTTCAAAATCGTGCGCCCTTCTATCAATCGGCGCCGCTTAATAAATTTTTAATTGCAAACTAATATCATTAGTGCATGTAATTATTATACCAAACAATTATGAACAATTCTATAATTCTTTCACAATCTTTGCGTTGGTTTCCCGAATCTTCTGTGAAAAAACCGTCACACAAGAATTCACATAACGACAATGCCCAAGTCTACCGTTTGCCATATTCATACAATTTTATTATACCATACAGCCCTCCGTTTGACAATGCATTTTTTTACCTATTATACTTGACATCAATATAACAATATGGTATAATCCTCACAAAAGGCGACGCGTTTTTTTCCGCTTTTTATCGAACAAAAAACTCACCTTACTATAAGGAGGCTAACTATGAGTAAACTGAACCTGTTCCCCCATCCCGTATCCGAAGAGGTGTTCGACGGTACGCTCATCCTATCCACGGTAAAATCACTCATATACAGCGGTGCATCCCTGTCCGATCTTTCCTTTGTGACCGAACGTTTTCCCGATGTGGACGTAAAGTGCGCGGAAAACGGCGGATTCTTCCTCACGCTCTCCGTCGGAGACGTCATCCTCGATGCCGTCGAAGTTTCCGATAAGCAAGACGCCTACACCCTCCGTGTGTCCGCCGACGGGATCCGTATTGATGCCGCTTCCGCCTCCGGTCTCTTCTACGGCATTATGACTCTTTGCCAGCTCCCCGACGAATGTCCGCTTCTTAAAATCTCTGACCACGCCGCTCTGCAGTACCGCATCATACACTGGGATATGAAGGGACATCTCCCGAAATTCCCCGTACTTCTTGCGGAATTCAAGCGTCTCGCCGCTCTGAAGGTCAACGCTGTGCTTCTGGAGATCGAAGACAAATACGATTTCCGCTGTGCCCCCGGTATCGGCGTGGAAGGCGCGTACACCTTTGAAGAAATGCGCACGCTCAGTAAGTACGCGCACGATCTTCACATCACGATCATTCCGAAACTGCAGTGCATCGCGCACGTTGACTACATATTAAAGCTCCCCGCATACCGCCATCTCCGCGAAAACGGTCCTGAAGGTCATATTTTCGAATATTGTCCGACGAACGACGAATCACAGATTCTTTGGAACAATATGTGTACCGAGCTGCTGGAATGCTTTGCGGAACACGGTCCGTACTTCCACATCGGTGCGGATGAACCGATGCATCTCGGAGATTGTCCCAACTGCCGAAAGCTCGGTCCGAATGCCAGTTACCTCTACCGCATCAACAAATGCATCGACTTCATATGCGCCCACGGAAAAACTCCGATCATGTGGGACGACATTGTCAGAAAAAGCTTCGCCGGTGAAGAATCCGCGCATCTGCGCGACAATCTCAACTCCCGCGTTGTCATTATGTACTGGCAGTATGGCTACGGTGGCGTGAACAACACGTTCCCGCTTATTGAAAAATACGTTTCCGCCGGATTCAACGTATTCGGTTCCGGCGCGTACGGTGGATGCGAAGGTCCGATGGTTCCCTACCTCAAAAATCGTCACCTGAACTGCGATGCATGGATGAAGGAAGTGGAAAAATTCGGTCTCAAGGGACTTTGTCTCACCGGTTGGACTCGTATCGGTTCCGCCGATCCCTGTATCGAGCCGCAGGAAGTGTCGTGGTTCTCGATCACTTACGCCGCATCCGTTATGTGGAATCCCACCGTGGAATCCCCGCTGGAATTTGTGACCGCCGCATCGGAATACCTGTACGGCTGCAAACTCGATGACGCTCTTCTCAGTGCCTCACTCAATCACAGCTATCCGTACAAATCCGTCCTCACCGCAAGCGACACCGACCCGTCCGTTCGTCTGTATCGCGCCCTTGTCGCCATCCCGTCCCTCAACGGCACGATGATGACCAATATGCTGCAGACCTACAAGACTTACTACCATAAGATGGGACACGAGCTCGAAAATTACCGCCACGATGCCTTCCTCCGTATGGTACAGAAATACCGCACGGAGCTTGCCGAATACCGAAAAATCGTTGAGGAATCCCTCGCCGTATATTATAAGGAGGTCACCGTTCGCGAGATCACCTCTACGCAGTTTGATATGATAGAAGACTTCTGCAACTACCTGTTAAAGCTTCTCGAAAACACGAAGCTGCGCTAAAGAATGCCCGACTTGCCATGGACGTCGATGACTCTGCTGGAGTAATCAAAGCTTGACCGATGGAGAATCTATGAAAAAAATCAATTATTCTTTTGTAAGAGAGCGCTTTTTCCCCGGATACGACGGAAAATTCTGCAAAGTGGACCCGTGTATTGCCTACGACGGGGATAAAACCGCGTTTATGACATACTCCACCCTGCTTCTCACGGGTTCCGACGTCTTTTACGACACGTACTGCGCGCGAAGCTCTGACGGTGGGAACACGTTCTCCACCCCCGAAAAGCTCCCGCGCCTCGAATATTATGAGGATGGCAAGAGAAACGTCTTCTGCGCAAAACTGTTCTACAACAAGCACCACGACAAGTGGATGATGATCGGTGCAAATCTCGTCTATGCCGACGACGCCCATCCCCTGATGGAAAACGGGCGTGCCGTCAAACCGCCGAAAATGGCATTCTTCGATCCGATCCGTGCCACGTACTGCTCGGAGCTACTCGACATCCCCTTCCCGTATGAACACATCAACGCAACTCCCCATATGCAGCTCATCGAGTGCGAGAACGGGGATATGCTCGTCAGCTATTACTACACCCCAAAGGGAACCAGAGCGTCGAGCATCGTCATCATTCGCTATTCCCTCGACGACGCAGGACTCCACATTGTCAGCCTTAGTGAACCGATCGTTCCGACCGCGGAATACCGTCGCGGCTACGGCGAACCCTCGCTCGCGATTCTGAATGGCAAATATTATCTCACCATACGCACAGACGAGATCGGACTCCTCTCCCACAGCGACGACGGCGTTCATTTTACAAAGCCTACGCCGTGGATGTGGGATGACGGCACGGTGCTCGAAAACTACAACACAATGCAGCGATGGATCCGCCATCCAAGCGGTCTGTTCCTCGCCTACACGAGACGGGGCGCGCACAACGATCACATCTTCCGTCACCGCGCTCCCCTGTTTATGACGCGGTTTGATGAGGATAGACAGTGTCTGATCCGCTCCGAAGAGGTCATTCTCGTTCCCGAGCTTGGTGCGAGACTCGGCAACTTCAGCGTCATCGAGGCGAGCGTGAATGAATCGTGGCTCACGACCGCCGAGTGGATGCAGCCGGCAGGTTGTGAAAAATACGGCAGCGACAACTCCATCTGGCGCGCGCGAATCCGTTTTGAATAAGCGGCAACTAAAAAAAATCGGCTGTGGGTACTTCGGCTTGTCCGACTCCCCCAGCCGTTTTGTTTTATAAAAAATTTATAACAAAACAAAAACTCCCCCTTGACAAGAGAGGGAGTGTATGCTATACTATATTTAACAATTAGGTTAAATGTTAAATATAGAAAAACAGGAGGAAAAATATGAGTATGCAAAACACCCTGCGGGCACTTTCCGACCCGATTCGCAGAGAGATTCTGAATCTCTTGAAAGTGGGCAGGATGTCGGCCGGGGATATCGTCGATCACTTTGACGTGACCGGGGCTTCCGTTTCCAGACATCTTTCGGTGCTGAAAGAAGCGGATCTGATCCGCGACAAACGGGAAGGAAAGTACATTTATTACGAGCTTAACGCCTCGGTTTTAGAAGAAATTTTGCTTTGGATCACAGATTTGAAAGGAGAAGATCACCATGATTAAGAAGAACAAAGGAAAGCTTATCGTATCATCACTCGTTATTCTGCTCCCCATCCTTTTCGGACTCTTCGGCGGAAAAATACTGCCCGAGGAAATCGCCGTTCACTGGGGAATTGATGGTACCGCGGACGGATTTATGAACGGCACAACCGTATTTTTCATTTTCCCGCCCATTTTTCTCGCTCTGCACTGGGTATGCCTGATCCTCACCGATATTTTTAACAAAAATGCAGAGCAAAACAAAAAGGTTATGGGGGTCATCTTCTGGCTCCTCCCTGTATTCTCCCTCGTCATCTGCGGCAATATCTTCGCTACAGCCCTCGGATACTCCGTAAAAAACATCCATGCTACCGCGACCATCCTGATTGCCGCACTGTTCATCATCATCGGGAATTACCTCCCAAAAACCACCCGAAACATCTCGATTGGTATCAAAATAAAATGGACGTTGTCAAACGACGAAAACTGGAATGCCACCCACCGATTCGCCGGGAAACTTTACGTTACCATAGGACTACTCAGCCTTCCCACGCTCTTTCTTCCCTCCAAGTTCTTCCCCTACGTTATTTTTACGCTGATCGCCGTGTGCGTGATTCCCCCTATTCTGTATTCGTACCGCTACTATAAAAAGCAGCTCGCCGACGGCACGTCAACCAAAGAAGATTACGCAGCGAATAACCCCATAAAGAACAGCAAAACTGCCGCCACCGTCAGCATAGTCCTCGGAGTCATTCTGGCGATCGTGCTGTCCGTCATTCTGTTCACCGGAGATGTAGAAACGACGCTTTCGGAAACCACCTTCACCGTGAAAGCAAGCTACTGGACGGATCTTACCCTCGCTTACGATGACGTCGACGCCATTGAATATCGAGCGGAGAGTGTGGACGGCGAGAAAATCGGTGGATTCAGTTCGGCAAGACTTCTTCTCGGCACGTTCCGCAATGACGAATTTGACTTATACACGCGGTACACGTACACGGGAGACAGCCCCTGCGTCGTGCTGACGGTTGACAACAAGACCGTGGTACTCAGCGCAAAGACCGAGCAGGAGGTCAAAGAAATCTACGACAGAATCCGCGCGGAAATCTCTGAGTGAACGGGCAAGCGCCACATCAAGCCCCTCTCAAGTTCTACGAAAAACAAAGAATCCAGTTCAGAGAACTGGATTCTTTATTTTTAAGCGGATTTGGCTCGAACCTTTGCCGTCTGCTCCGTCCATATCCCCCGTTCACCGTGCAACTTGCAGGCGTTTTCTCATCTCCATAGTCCAATATAAAACAAAAAAGACCACTTGGGGTGCCTGCTATAGAGCAGGTACGCCAATTTTATGTCAAAACTCGAACGGTAGTTGAATTATCATCAAAAAACAAGTTATTGATTGCTTTTGATTTTATGATATAATATTACTGAAAGCAGAGCTCGCTTATCTTTTCACAAGGAGACTAATTTATGGCTCACATTGGAATAAAAATAAAAGAACTAAGAAAGAAAAAGGATATGACGCAAGAAAAACTTGCGGAATATCTTCATGTGTCATTTCAAGCGGTTTCAAAATGGGAAACGGGTGCGGCAACCCCAGATCTTTCTTTGATAGTACCCTTGGCAAGATTGCTCGACGTTACAACAGATGAACTTTTTGGTATTTCTAATGATGTTGATGAACGGCAAGAAGAATTACTGAAAATATGGCAGGAAACGTGGAATACAGGGGACACCGCCAAACGCTATGAGATTGCGAAAGCTGCGGTATCTGAATATCCCGGAAATTATGATTATATTTTATGGCTTGCCGATGCAGAAGATTCCTACGCCATTCACAACTGTGCACGAGATTCAGACGAGCAAAAGATGCATTTTGAAAATGCCATTCGCTTATATGAGAGAATCATTGAGGATTGCAACGATACGGATACCAAGAACTCTGCGATTTACGGCATCGTTATGAATCTTCCAAACATAGGTCGTCGTGGCGAGGCAGTGCAATATGCCAAACAACATCCTGATGCGGACGAACTATTGAAATGGTGTCTGACAGGAGAGGAATGGGAAAAGCATAGGCAGAACATGATTTTCAGAAAAATGAAAGCTCTGATCTTTGAATTGGAATTCGGACACAGAGACCTTGCTGCAATAAAAGCAGCCGAAACAATTATAAAAACCATTGTTGACGACGGAAATTATTTGTGGTTTCACGATACACTTATGCACAATTATATTTGGCAGGCAGAATGTTTGACGATAAAAAAGCAGTACGATGAAGCGATTAGTGTATTAAAAAAGTCTCATCACCACGCTGTTGAGTTTGAAAAAATGTATCAAGAAGGAAAAGAAAAAGCGCTTCCCTATACATGCGCCATATTCAATAAATTATCACACGACTCAAATGATGTTACTTGGAGCGGAACATCAATCTTAACAGAAGATTTCAAGGAATATCTAACTTGGAAAGGGTTCGACTCTTTTCGTGATCGGGAGGAATTTCAATCTCTTTTCAAATTATAAATCCAGTAGGATTTCGCTTTTGTGTCCACAAAAGCAGTGCTTGTCAGGAAAAGTAGATGGGGTTTCACGACTAACTAAAAAAGC